>NZ_JBYTDD010000031.1:0-96150 GCF_058791055.1 Pseudomonas sp. EU05-FHT14B02
TGGCGTACGGTTACCGGGATAGTGAGTTCTTTTTCATGAAGATCAAGAGCGTCTTTCCCGGCAATCCGTGAAGAACCAAAAAAAGGGGTGACCAATCACGGTCGCCCCTTTTTTGTGCCGCCCGGTAATTACCTGATCAAGCCAGGTCCACCAGAACGATTTCGCTGTCCTCAATCGCAGTCACCCGCAGCACCTGCTCATCGGCAACGGCTACACCGTCTCGAGCTTGTGCACGCAAGCCATTGACCTCAATGACACCCGTGGCCGGTACCAGGTAGGCGCGACGACCGTTGTCCAGGTGATACTCGGCGGATTCGCCGGCCTTGAGGTTCGCGGCCACCAGCCGGGCATCGGCGCGGATGCGCAGGCTCTGATCATCGCCTTCCTTGCCGCTGGCCAGGGTGACAAAACCTTCGCGGTTACCTTTCGGGAATGGCTTGGCGCCCCAGGACGGCGCGAGGCCGGACTCGTTCGGGATGATCCAGATCTGGAAAATCCTGGTCGGCGTCGCTTCCAGGTTGTACTCGCTGTGAGCGATCCCGGTACCGGCGCTCATGACCTGGACGTCACCCGCTTCGGTGCGACCCTTGTTGCCAAGGTTGTCCTGGTGGGTAATGGCGCCTTCGCGGACATAGGTGATGATTTCCATGTCGCGGTGCGGGTGTTGCGGGAAACCGGTGCCGGGCGCGATCACGTCGTCATTCCAGACTCGCAGGTTGCCCCAGTTCATACGCTTGGGATCGTAGTATTCGGCGAACGAAAAATGATGGTGGGCATCCAACCAGCCGTGGTGAGCACCGCCGAGCGAGTTGAAAGGTCTGAGTTCAAGCATGATCGTCTCCAGAAAAGGTTCGTCATGGGGCCAGGTGCCTGAGCCACGAAGCGAGACCGGTGAGTGATGACGGCCATCATCCAACAGGCAACAATCGATAAAAAGCGTAAAAAATGCAGTATTCCAATCGAATTAATTGATATTAAGTAACCTCGAAAGGCTCTCATTCAGCCTTCACTTCATCGCATAAGCCAATGAGTCATAAGCAATTCACTAGAACTCAACGGCAAATGCAGACACCATAGCGCTCAACAGCCTCACACCCTGGAGTCAGTCCGCGTGCCGCAACACACCCCCGATCTCCCGCCTGAACTTCGCCCACTGGCCGAGATGCCGCTGATCAAGCGATTGCTCGCCCGATTCTTCGGTTACAGCCTGACCCGCCTGCACGCACAGCATCGTGCGTCGTGGTTGCATGGCCAGGCCGACGGTTTTCGCAGCGGTCACAGTGCTGGGGTCGACTACGGCTACAAGGAAGGCAAGCTCGAGGGGCTGGAAGAGGGCCGGCAGGTCCTGCTGATCCGCGACTCGCGCTGCACTGAACACCGACCGCCGAATGTCGATGACCTGTTGTTCGACGACTGGCGCCTGCCGTTGAGCGCCGAGCTGAAGAAGCGCATGAAGGCCGATGTCGCCCGCTTGTTGCCGGCCCATGCCCAGCCCAGTGCCGCACAGTGGAAAATGATCTTCAGCGACACCCCGTCCACCTCGGTGATCGCGGGTGCCGGTGCAGGCAAATCGACCACGCTGGTGCTGCGTATCTTGCTGTTGACCCACTATCTGGGCTTCGAGCTGAGTTCGATGACGGTGGTGACCTTCACCCGCGAGTCGCGCAAGGACTTCATCAACAAGCTGATCGAACTGTTTGCGCGTTGGGGCCGCGGGATCAGTTTCAAGGAGGCGCGGGACCTGGTGCGCACCTTTCACTCGCGGATCCTGCCGATGGTGCGCAGCCTTCCGGGTTTCGAGCGTTTACAGGCTTTCGAAAACCTCAGCCTGCGGGCTGCACAGGGTGATGAGGAGGTCGACAGCAATCCGTTTGATCTGCGCATCAACGACGCCCAACGCCAACAGCTCAATGCCTGCTATCACCGTCTGCACCGTGACGATGAGCGTTTTCGCGAGTTGATCAAGCCATTGTCCCGGCATGCCCTGCAACTCAAGGAGCTGGAGCGCGATCACCCGGATGTGCAAAAACGCATGGGCGTTACCGAGCTTGCGGCCAAACGCGATGAAGAGCTGTGCGACGCCATCGAGGACCTGTGGTTTCGCGCCGGTGCCTGGCCCATCAAGGGCATCGAACCGAATCGCCAGTCGTTCGATATCAACGGGTCGACATTCCATTGTCACGGCTACATCCCGTCGCTGGATGCCTGGGTGGTGCTGGGGTTCGATCCTCGGGAGAACCCGCAGGTGACGCGACCAAACGCCAAGCTGACGGTGCGCGCAGAGTGGGCAGTAAAACGCACCCTGTTTCAAGCTTTCTGTCGTAAGCCATTGATATGGCTGGATAGTTACGAATCATCAAGACGTGTTCTGGCCTCGCTCGCCGGTGATGCCAGCGCCGGGCCGGGCTTCGATTACAAGGTCAAGGGCGAGCTCGCTTCAGCGCCACTGCTGGATTGTTTTGTCGCCGCCGCCGGGTTCATCGAAAACCTCGGGCTGGACGTGCCGGGCGCCGTGGCCCGGATGAGTTTCGCCAAGGACGATCCCGACCGGTTCTTCTTCGAAGCCTTGAGTCTGTACTGGCGGGCGCTGGAAGATCATTTGCTGGATCAGAAGCCGCCGATCATGACCTACAACCGAATGTTCGCCCTGTTCAGCGAACATTCGCCGGAGAACCTCAAATTGCTCGGCGATGAGCTGCTGCGGCCACTGTCACACCTGATGATCGACGAATTCCAGGATGTCTCGCCGCAGATCGTCTCCTGGATCAGGGCCAGCCTGGCAGAGATCCGCAGTCGCGGGCCGGCCATGCACGTCGGGCGCGGAGCCCAGCGTTCCTCGTTGCTCTGTGTGGGCGATGACTGGCAGTCCATCTATGGTTGGCGAGGCAGTTCGCCGACTTACTTCATGGAGTTCAACAAGGAGTTCCCGTCGCCGAGCACCACCAAGGTCATGCTCAGCGACAACTACCGCAGCCACCAGCACATCATCGATGCCGCCGAGCACATCGTGCGCGCGGCACCGGCGATTGCCGGGAAGAAAGCCAAGGCCAGCGGTGAACCCAAGGCATTGCTGCCGGTGAACGTCCTTGATCGAGATGACCAGGGCATGGCCCAACGCCTGATGGAGCATTATCGAAAGGGCGATTCGATCTTGATGCTTTATCGAAAAAGCAGCGATAAATTATTGATAGAAGAGCATATTCAATCAGTACTTAATGTTGATTCCAGCTTGCCGTATGAGGCCCGCAGGCTCAAGCAGTTGACGTATCACAGCGCCAAGGGCCTCCAGGCCGATGCGGTGTTTTTGCTGGGCGACTGCCAGCACCTGACCAGTTCACCTTACAAGAATCAGGTTTACCGGATGGCGGGCCTGGGCAAGGCCGGCGACAGTGAGCCCTATGACAATGCCCAGAAGGACGAGATCCTGCGGTTGGCCTACGTGGGTATTACCCGCGCTGTCAGCCATTGCTACTGGTACGTCGACGCACAAGACACCCAGGCCGCGAACATGCCCAAGGCCTCCGACCGGATCGGCAAGGGCAAAGCGTTTTTTGTCGACCATCGTAAAAGCCAAATCACCGCCTGACTTCTGTAGGTGTAGGAGCGAGCTTGCTCGCGATGGATTCAAGAGCGCCGTGGTTAGCCAGTAAATACGCGTTATCGTTAACGACCATCGCGAGCAAGCTCGCTCCTACAGGTACAGGGAAGCGCTCAACAAAAAGCCCACTTGAAGTGGGCTTTTCAGTCAGTGAGCCTTCAGGCGTAACTCTTGAAGGCCTCCGGTGGGATGAAGGCTTCAAGCTCGTCCTCGACCGCTTCGATTATTCGTTCCACATCCGCGGCATTCATGACGGTGGCGCACGGAATACCAGCAATGGCGATCATGGTCTCGCCAGTGGCACGATCAAAAAGACGGGCAATCATACTGCCCGGCGCGTCCATGCTCGCCTCGAAACCCATGGGATGAAAATGCCAGCGCATCAGCTGGCAGGCGTTTGGAAACGTAACCTTACTGAACCCTTTATTCATGTGTTGCCCGCCTTCATTTTCGAGCGCTTCCTTTAGCTCATGGTAGGAGGGAAGAACCTTCATTGGTTCAACCAGTGACAGTGGTTAAAAGTAGCATTCGGATGTGAAAAGAATGTGGATTTTTCAGGTCGTTTGGCGATTGCCGGCGCTTTTTTTGATTCAGGTCAGGCTTATCGGCCAGTTACGGGCACAAGCCATCATCGGTTTAGTCGTTGAAGACAAAACGGAAGTTGGGCAAGCTCGGTCTTTTCCCGTCGAGATGTTCAATGCACGCCGATGATCATGATGGCCCGCTGCAAACCCAAGCCACGGGCGAGACGGTCATGCGCTATCACTTGCGCTGGAAGCACCGGGATCTGGACGGCGTCATGGCGCTTTATCACCCTGAAGTTCAGTACAACGACTTTTTCCAGAACCGGGTCATGGGCCTGGACGAATTGCGCGAATATGTGCGCAGCAGCATGCCCCGGGATCCGGATGAAGCGCTGGAACACTCCGACCGCATTCGACTGGACGGCAACACTGCGTTCATTCAGTACCGCATCACCTTGCGCGGTGGTGAAGGGTTGGTGTCGTTGCGCGCCAGCGAAGCGATCACCGTCAAGGACGGGCTGATCTGGCGGGTCAATGAATATGCTTCATTGGTGCACGAACAACCCGGCAGCAAAACGTCCGGCAACCAGCGTCCGGCTGTCAGCCGGCTCGGGCTGTCGCCTCGCCAGTTGAGCTTCATGGCCGATGACCTGCAGCAGTATTTCCAGCGCCAACAGCCATATCTGGACCCGGAGCTCGATCTGCAGCGAGTGGCGAAGGAGTGTGGCTACAGCCGCAACCAGATTTCCTACCTGTTGAATCAGGTGCTGGGCCAGAGCTTCTATCGCTACGTTAACCAGGCGCGCCTGCAACATTTGCTTGCGGCGCTGGATGCCGCCATGCCGCCAGTGCGCATCGACGAACTGGCCTTCGCTGCCGGATTCAATTCGCTGTCGGCGTTCTACAGCTGTTTCCGCCAGCACACCGGCCAGTCCCCCAAGGCTTACGTCAAACAAATTTCTTTGCGTGCACGCGCGCAAGACAGCGCCTGAGCCCACGCACTAGGATCGACGTCATCGAAGTTTGAGTGGCGGAGTCTTGCATGCCGGCGTGGCGCACTATCAGTTTGTGGATGGACCAGCTCGACGAGCCGCTATTGGCACGTCCGGCGCTGGAGCGGGACCTGGATGTCGACGTGGCGATCATCGGCGCGGGGTATACCGGACTCTGGACCGCGTACTACCTCAAGCAGCACAAACCTGACCTGAACATCGCCATCGTCGAAGCGCAAACCGCCGGTTTCGGCGCGTCGGGACGCAATGGTGGCTGGCTGATGGGCAATTTGCTGGGTGAAGATCGCCTGCTGGCCGATCTTCCGGCCGAAGAGCGCCGCGCTTCCTACGCTTTGTTGCACAGCATTCCGGATGAAGTGAAGGTTGTCCTCGAACGTGAGGGAATCGACTGCGATTACCGCAAAGGCGGAGTGCTGTATTGCGCCGCACGCTATCCGGAGCAGGAGGCCAGCCTGCGTCACTACCTGGACGATCTCCACCGCCAGGGCCTCAACGACAGCCACTATCGCTGGCTGACCCCGGAACAACTCGCGCAACAGATCCGCGTCGCCAAACCTTACGGCGGTATCTACGCGCCGCACGTGGCGACCATCCACCCGGCCAGGCTGGTACGCGGGCTGGCCCGGGCTGTGGAGCGCCTGGGCGTCAGAATCTACGAAAACAGCCCGGTCACCCATTGGCAGCCCGGCAGCCTACGCACGGCCAAAGCTTCGGTGCGCAGTCGCTGGGTGGTGCCGGCAGTAGAAGGCTACTCCGTGACGCTGCCGCCATTGGGGCGTTATCAGTTGCCGGTGCAGAGCCTGATCGTCGCGACCGAGCCCTTGTCGGCGGCCATCTGGGACGAAATCGGCCTGAGTCACGGCCAGGCATTCAGCGAAGCCAGTCGCCAGGTCACCTACGGTCAACGCACCGCTGACAACCGATTGATCTTTGGCGCCCGTGGCGGGTACCAGTTCGCTGGCAAGCTGCGCCACGACTTCGACCTGAGCGCTGACGAAATACACCTGCGGCGTTATCTGTTCGGCGAACTGTTCCCGCAGTTGAAGAACGTGCAGATCACCCATTCATGGGGCGGCAACCTGGGCATGTCCCGGCATTTCCAGCCACACATGCTTTGCGACCGGGCCAACGGCGTTGCCCTGTCGGGTGGTTATGGCGGGGAGGGCGTTGGTGCCAGCAACCTGGGAGGCCGCACGCTGGCCGACCTGATCCTGGGGCGCGACACCGATCTGGTACGCCAACCGTGGGTCATCCCCCAGCGCGGCCTCGACGCCCTGCGGGCCTGGGAGCCGGAGCCGATCCGCTGGCTCGGCTACAACGCGATCATCCGCAGCTTTGTCCACGAGGACCAGACCCTGGCCAACCCGGCTACAGCGCCCTGGCGGCGCAGGCTGGCCAGCGGGGTGGCCGGTTTCATGGAAGGTTTCATGCACTAAACAGCGACTCTACATCGACAGGTACTCTCATGAGCATTACGCAGTTCAAAAACACCGCAACCCTGAAACTGGAGGAATCCAATCCGGTCGCCGTGCCCCTGGGAACTCCCGTGGCCGTGGCTTCGACCACCAGCGTCGAACGCGACGACGGCGTCGAGACCGGTGTCTGGGAATGTACCCCCGGACGATGGCGGCGGCAGATCGTCGCCCAGGAGTTCTGTCACTTCATTCAGGGCCGCTGCACCTTCACCCCGGAGGGTGGCGAGCCCCTTCACATAGAAGCCGGCGACGCACTGATGTTGCCGGCCAACAGCCTCGGCATCTGGGACATCCAGGAAACCGTGCGCAAGACCTACGTGCTGATTTTTTGAGTTTTCAATTCGTTGAAATTTGAAAGCTGATCCTTTGATTGCCTGCCAACAAAAAAAACCTACAGGAATCGACTCATGCTCCGAAAGACACTGACTCTGGCCCCGCTGATGCTGGCTGCATCGATCAGCCAGGCCGCCGAAACCGTCAAGATCTACAACTGGTCGGATTACATCGCGCCAGACACCACGAAAAACTTTCTAAAAGAAACCGGCATCGACGTCACCTATGACGTCTATGACAGCAACGAAACCCTCGATGGCAAGTTGATGACCGGCAAATCCGGCTACGACGTGGTGTTCCCGTCCAACCACTTCATGGCCCGGCAGATTGAAGGCGGCGCCCTGAAGAAACTCGACAAGAGTCAACTTGCGAACTGGAAGAACCTCAACCCTGTGTTGCTCAAGGCGTTGCAGACCAACGATCCGGGCAACGAGCACGGCTTCCCGTACCTGTGGGGCAGCACCGGCATCGGCTACAACATTGCCAAGGTCAAGGCCGTGCTGGGGGAGAACGTCCCGGTGGATTCCTGGGACTTGATCTTCAAGCCCGAGAACATGCAGAAGTTGCACAAGTGCGGCGTGGCCATCCTCGACAACGGCCCCGAACTGCTGCCGGCCGCGTTGAACTACCTCGGGTTGCCCCATCACAGCAAAAACCCGGAAGACTACAAGAAGGCAGAAGCCCTGCTGATGAAAGTGCGGCCGTATGTCAGCTATTTCCACTCGTCCAAGTACACCAGCGACCTGGCCAACGGCGATATCTGCGTCGCGGTCGGTTTCTCGGGTGACATCCTGCAAGCGGAAAACCGCGCCAGGGAAGCCAACAACGGCATCGACATCGGCTACTCGATTCCCAAGGAAGGTGCCGCGATCTGGTTCGACATGGTTGCCATGCCAACCGATGCTCCGGATGAAAAGGCCGGTTACGCCTTCATGAACTACCTGCTGCGCCCGGACGTCATGGCCGGCATCAGCAACCATGTGCATTACGCCAATGGCAATGAGCAGGCCGACAGTCTGATCGAACCGTCGATCAAGAACGACACCAAGGTTTACCCAAGCCCGGAAATGATGGGCAAGCTGTTTGCTCTGGAAGCCATGCCGTTGAATATCGACCGGATTCGCACGCGAGTGTGGAACAAGATTCGCACCGGCAGTTGAAGACCTGGTCAGGCGATCGGGACAGGACGTCCCTTTGCCATCGTCATCAGCCGACCGGCTCGGCTGCGCAACTCATCTGGCCTGAGCCGGGTATCTGGAAAAAAACGTCATCGTCGATTTGCCAGAAGCTGTAGCTGCCTTTGTAATCCTTGCCCGTGTACTGGGTTCCGGCATTGTTCGGCACCTGGTTGAGCGTCACCGAGGTGTTGGCCCATTTCAGGAACACCACGCCCGGTTCGACCATAAAAAAGGTAGCGGCAACCAATGCGTTAAACCCTGCGCAACGATAAGCCAACGGGCCTTCCGTGAGTCTGCTGGGGTCTTTGGTTCTCGCAACGGCCGAACCCTGGCGCAATTGGAACGCACGCTCGGCATAACTTCGCACGACGCACGCCTTGTCTTGCGGCCCGCCACCACACTGGTTGCGGGACTCAATCCAGAACCGCTGATCAATCTCGACCTTATTCGGGCGCGGCACCGAATGGTCGTCGCTGAGAGCCAGGAGATAAAGGCGATTGAGTTCCAGATCCATGCGCGCCAGTTGAGCATCGTGACAAATCAGTTTTTCGGCGGATGCCTGAGGGTTGGCGCAATCGAAACTGGTTTTGTACGTTGGCAAGGGCTTTGGCTTGGCCTTTGTGGCAGCGTCACACAGGCTCGCCGTCATGCACGCGCTGACGGCGAGCACAGAGGCAAGAAGTGGCATGACCATTTTCATTTCGGCGTCACCTGAGTCTTTGCGTGATGCCCGTATTGCAACGCATGTGTCGAAGCGTTGCACAGTCATTCGGTTGCACGGGGTCTATCGAGTGTAAAGCAGTGCTCGAAACCTGCCACATCGTGCCAGGAGAAACGTCAGTCTTCCTCACGAATCGTCGCCACTTCATCGGCCCTGACTTTCACCATCGCTCCGGAAATGTCCTCAAACTCAAAGAACCCGTCCTTGGTTTTGGTCTTCGGCATGTCCTTGGTCAGGTATTGAGTGCCGTTCTGCAGCGTCACCACCGTTGGCGTCGAGCAACCGGCCAGCGCCAGCAGGGCCGCTGCAGCCAGGGGCAAGCCCAATGTCTTGATGTCCATAATCACCTCCCGTTCGTTGAAAGCAGCGCCATCAGCCCGAGGCTGTCACTGCACCCGTATGGCGGTTGGTGCCGCCAGGGGGCAGAAAGTTCTACTGCCCGGGAAAAATTCCGTACCGCGCCGCCATTTATCCTTTTCCGATTGCGCCACGCGGGCTGGAACTGGTATCTGTATGCATAACCAGTATCTCTCGCCATGGCCCATTTTCCAGTGACCGCAAATCCCCTCGACGACCCGTTCTACTACTTGAACAACTTCATGCAAGTGCTTGATTGGCTTGAGCAGCGCTTTGCCGATGTGTTGAGCGTCGACGAGCAGCGTTTCATTCATGAGTTTAAGCGCTTACCCCGTGAGTCGCAGGCACTGCTGGTCAGAATGGTCATGCGCAAGGGTGTTCATTTCAGGGCGAGCAAACTGCACTATGACGAAATCGGCGATACCGGCTGCGCCGTCGGGCCGCTCTTGGCGCTCGGCTGGGTCGATGAGCGAATGCCGTTGGCGGTCGAAGCGCTGTTCGAGGTGCTTCTCAAGGGTGAAATCCTCCAGGCCTTTGGCCCGGTCATCGATCAACCCAAAGGCAGGAAAGCCGATTGGTTGCCGGCGCTGTGCGAGCAGTTTACCCAGGTGCAAAGCTTCAACGACTGGTGTCCGACCCTGGAGGAGCGCCTGTTCAGCTTGACCATCATGCAATTGTGCGATCGCCTGCGCCTGATGTTTTTCGGCAACCTGTATCAGGACTGGTCGGAGTTCGTATTGGCCGACCTCGGTATCTACACCTACGAAAAAGTCGAATTCTGTGCCGAGTCCCGTGGCTTGCGCAGTCGCGAAGACGTGGATGCCTGCGTCCTCCTGCACGCATACCAGCAACAATTCGAGGCCGGTGAAGCGCTGGAAGAGGTGGCCGAGCGGATCAAGGGCCTGACGCTGAACAATCCGTGGTTGCAACGCCGGCGCGGCAAGCTGCTGTTCCAGATGGCCCAGTACTGCGAACGCATTGCCGATTTCTCCATGGCCCTGAACCTGTACCGCGAATGCGCCTTTCCCGGCGCGCGTGCGCGGCTCATTCGCGTGCTGGAACGTAGCGGCCAGTTTGAACAGGCGATGGACCTGGCCGTGCAGGCCGAACAGGCACCGCAAAGCGCCGCGGAACGCCAACAGTTGCTTCGTGTCCTGCCACGCCTGCGGCGCAAGCTCGGCGGGCCGCCCATAAAGCGGGCGCCGCCTCGGGAAATGCAGCGCCTGGACCTGCAATTGCCCCGGACAGACCCGGCATTATCGGTGGAGTTCTATGTTCAGGCGCATCTGGCGCAAGATTCGGCGCCGGTGCATTACGTGGAAAACAGCCTGGTCAATTCATTGTTTGGCCTGCTCTGTTGGCCCGCGATCTTCGCGCCTTTGCCGGGGGCGTTTTTTCACCCGTTCCAGCGCGGGCCGGTGGATTTGCTCAGCGAAGACTTCCATGTCCGCCGGGCCGAACTGTTTCAGGCTTGCCTGGCCGAACTCGACGACGGGCGCTACCGGCAGACCATCCGCGAACGTTATGCCGCCAAGTGGGGCGTGCAGTCGCCGTTCGTGTTCTGGAGCGTGCTCAGCGAAGAGTTGCTGGAGCAAGCCCTCGATTGCCTCCCGGCCGAGCACCTCAAACACTGGTTCAACCGCCTCTTGCTGGACATCAAGGCCAATCGCGCCGGCATGCCGGACCTGATCCAGTTCTGGCCGCAGCAAAAGACCTACCGCATGATTGAGGTCAAGGGCCCGGGCGATCGCCTGCAGGACAACCAGTTGCGCTGGCTGGAGTTCTGCCATGAGCACCAGATGCCCATCGCCGTGTGCTACGTGCAATGGGCGGAGCAGGACGATTGAGCTACAGCATTGCGGTGCGTGCGCTGTGCGAGTTCACCGCCAAGGCCGGCGACCTTGACCTGCGCTTCACACCATCACCGACCGCACTGGAAGGTATCGTCGGGCACCGTACGGTGGCCTCGCGGCGCAGCGAGGATTACCAAAGCGAAATTGCCCTTGAGGGCCAGTATCAAACCTTGAGGGTCAAGGGCAGGGCGGATGGCTATGACCCCGGGCAAAACTGCCTGGAGGAGGTCAAGACCTATCGCGGCGACTTGAGCAAACAACCGGCCAACCACCGCCAATTGCATTGGGCCCAGGCCAGGATCTACGGCTGGTTGATGTGTCGGAAACTGGACCTGTCGCGGATCAATCTGGCACTGGTGTATTTCGACATCGTCAGTGAAAAGGAGACCTGCCTGGTCGAGTCTTTCGACGCCATTGAGCTGCAACAGTTCTTCGAACGGCATTGCGCGCGGTTCCTGCAATGGGCCGAACAGGAAGTCGCCCATCGAGAAGGGCGCAATCTGGCTGCGCAGGGCCTGGTCTTTCCCCATGCCGGTTTTCGACCGGGGCAGCGTCATCTGGCCGAGTCGGTGTTCAAGGCCGTCAGCACGGGGCGCTGTCTGATGGCCCAGGCGCCCACGGGTATCGGCAAGACCCTGGGCACCTTGTTCCCCATGCTCAAGGCGCTGGCGCCGCAACAACTGGACAAGGTGTTCTTCCTTACGGCGAAAACCCCGGGACGGCAACTGGCCCTGGACGCCGCGCACGTGATGCTTGCCAGCGCCGATGCGCCGCCGTTGCGGGTGCTGGAGATGATCGCCCGGGACAAGGCCTGCGAACATCCGGACAAAGCCTGCCACGGCGAGTCCTGCCCACTGGCCCGGGGGTTCTACGATCGCCTGCCCGCCGCACGGCAGGCGGCCAGTCAACTGAGCCTGTTGAACCAGAGCGCCTTGCGCGAGGTCGCTCTGGCGTACGATGTCTGCCCGTACTACCTGAGCCAGGAAATGGCGCGTTGGGCCGACGTGGTGGTTGCCGACTACAACTATTATTTCGATTTCAGCGCGTTGCTGTTCGGCCTGGCCCAGGCCAACAACTGGAAGGTCGCGGTGCTGGTCGACGAAGCCCACAACCTGGTGGAACGCGGCCGCCAGATGTACAGCGCCAGCCTCGACCAGGCGACCTTCAACAGCGTGCGCAAAACCGCGCCCGAAGCGCTGAAAAAACCCATGCAACGGGTCAACCGCGAGTGGAATGCCCTGCATAACGCGCAAACCGGCGCCTATCAGGCCTATGACAAGGCGCCGGAAAAGCTCCTGCAGGCGCTGTCATCGTGCAGCGCTAACATCGGTGACTACCTCAACGATCACCCTCAAGGCCTGGACAGTGCGTTGCAGGGATTTTACTTCGACATGCTGCACTTTTGCCGGGTCGCCGAACTGTTCGATGAGCAGTTCCTGTTCGACATCAGCAAGCGCGACCTCGAGCGCCAGCGCAACCTCTCGCAACTGTGCCTGCGCAATGTGGTCCCCGCCGGCTTCATCCGCCCGCGCCTGACCGCCGCGCGTAGCACGGTGCTGTTTTCCGCGACCCTCAGCCCCAGGCACTATTACGCCGATTTACTGGGAGCACCGGAGGACACGGTGTGCATCGACGTCGAGTCGCCGTTTCACGCCGATCAACTGCAAGTGCACATCGTCGACCAGATTTCCACGCGGTTTGTACATCGCCAGTCCTCTCTCGAACCGATCGTGGACTTGATCGCCAGACAGTTCTACAAACGCCCCGGCAATTACCTGGCGTTTTTCAGCAGTTTCGATTATTTGCAGCAGGTGGCGCAGTTGCTGGCCGAGCGGCACCCGCGGATCAAACTGTGGTCGCAATCCCGTGGCATGGGCGAGGCACAACGCCAGGACTTTCTCGACAGGTTCACCGAAGACGGCGAGGGCGTTGGCTTTGCAGTGCTCGGCGGTGCGTTCGGCGAAGGCATCGATTTGCCCGGCGCACGGTTGATCGGTGCGTTCATCGCCACCCTGGGGCTGGCACAACTGAACCCGGTCAATGAGCAGTTGAAACAGCGCATGGCTGCGATTTTCGGCGCTGGTTACGATTACACCTACCTGTTCCCCGGCGTACAGAAAGTGGTACAAGCCGCTGGACGGGTCATCCGTACGCAACAGGATCAAGGGGTGGTGATGTTGATCGACGACCGTTTTGGCGAGCACAAGGTCAGGCAATTACTGCCGCGCTGGTGGTCGATTGCGCCAACGGATTCTCGCAATGTTGCAGCCATATGCGTACAGCGCCTATGACACAATTCTCAGAAGGTTCGTCTATTCGATGGAGGAGCGTGACGAGATGGTCAGGGAATGTCATCTGCACCTGCTTAAAACCAGAAAATATGGCAACCAGGTCCCCGGTTTCGTCTACAACGACCTTTACTCCCATATCACCTAATACGTGTATCGCTAAGCCGGGATTGCAGGCTATGAAGCAAACCGCCGGAGTCATGACTTTCCAAATTGGCAGTTTGTCTCATACTCCAGAAAAACAATCATGACGCGAGAACTCAATGAGTGAGGATCGAAACAGGCCCAATACCGTTGAGGACAAGCGCTTTCGCCTGTTGATCGATGCAGTGATCGACTATGCGATCTACATGATTGATCCCGACGGCATTATTACCAGCTGGAACGCTGGCGCCAGGCGTTTCAAGGGCTACGAGGAGGCCGAGATCCTGGGTCAGCATTTCTCGCGCTTCTACACCGATGACGATCGCCGTGCCGGCTTGCCCCAGCGGGCACTCGACACGGCGATTCGTGAAGGACGTTTCGAGGGCGAAGGCTGGCGGGTGCGCAAGGACGGCACACATTTTTGGTCTCATGTGGTCATTGATCCGATCTTCGACCCGTCGGGTACGTTGCTCGGCTTCGCCAAGATCACCCGGGACCTGACCGATCGCAAAATGGCCGAGGAAGTCCTCAAGCAAAGCGAGCAGCAGTTTCGCCTGCTGGTGCAGAGCGTTACCGACTATGCGATCTACATGCTTTCCCCGGACGGCCGGGTGAGCAACTGGAACCCCGGCGCCCAACGCATCAAGGGTTACTCGCCGGAAGAGGTCATTGGCCAGCATTTTTCGATGTTCTACACCCCGGAAGATCGCGATGCCTGCGAGCCACAACGGACGCTGGATATCGCCGTTCGTGAAGGGCGCTTTGAAAACAAGGGCTGGCGGGTGCGCAAGGATGGTACGCGGTTTCTCGCCCATGTCATCGTCGACCCGATCTGGGGCGACACCGGCACATTGCTCGGTTTTGCCAAGATCACCCGGGACATCACTGAAGTCACCCAGGCGCAGCAGGCGCTGGAACAAACCCGTGAGGCCTTGTTTCAGGCGCAGAAAATGCAGGCCATCGGCCAGCTCAGTGGCGGGATCGCCCACGACTTCAACAACCTGCTGACGGTGATCCTCGGCAATCTGGAAATTGTGCGCAAACGGGTGACGGATGACCCCAAAATAACCCGCCTGATCGACAACGCCACCCAAGGTGCCTTGCGCGGTGTATCCCTGACCCAGCGCATGCTGGCGTTTGCCAGACGCCAGGAGCTCAAGTCGGAACCTGTGCGGATACCGGCGTTGGTGGAAGGCATTTCCGGGCTATTGCGCAGCTCCCTGGGGCCTTCGGTGAAAGTCGAAACACGCTTTCCCGGGGATCTTGAACCGGTGATGGCGGACATCAATCAACTGGAACTGGCCGTACTGAACCTGGCGACCAACGCCCGCGACGCCATGCCCCACGGCGGGACCATCAACTTCAGTGCCAGGACCGAGGAGGTCACCGGCGGCGCCTCATCCCTGGCCGCGGGGCGTTATGTCTGCCTGAACATTGCCGATACCGGCGAGGGCATGGATGAAACCACGCTGGCCTCGGCGATGGACCCCTTTTTTACCACCAAGGGCGTCGGTAAAGGTACGGGCCTGGGGTTATCGATGGTTCACGGTTTTATCGAGCAATTGGGTGGGCGCTTCATCCTCAAAAGCAACAAGGATCAGGGTACGACGGCCGAGTTGTGGTTGCCGGTTGCCACCCGGGGTTCGGTGGTTGAGCCTGTAGCGCAAACGCAGACCGTGGAAGTGCCCCGCCTGTGCGTACTGGTGGTGGACGATGACAGTCTGGTGTTGACCAGCACCAGTCTGCTGCTCGAGGACCTCGGGCACCGGGTCATCAGTGCGGCTTGCGGAGCCAGGGCGCTGGAGCTGTTCGGCAGTGAGCCGGATATCGATTTGGTGATCACCGACATGGCCATGCCACAGATGAGTGGCGCGCAACTGGCCAACGCCATCAGGCTCATGCGGCCGAGCGTGCCGATCATCCTCGCCACCGGTTTTGCCGAACGGCTGGAAGGCATTGCCGCGCGCCTACCTCGTTTGTCGAAACCCTTTACCCAGCTCAACCTGGTGGAAGTCATTGCCTTGGCGATGAAGTGACGCGGCGGACCAGATTGCCCTGTATTTGTAGGAGCGAGCTTGCTCGCCCCTACAGGCGGATATCAGGCCTTGAGATGGCGCAAACTGCGCTCCATCCGCGCTATGCCTTCCTCCAGCAGCGACCTTGGGCAGCCGAAGTTCAGGCGAACGAACTGCTTGCAGCCATCGCCGAAGTCCAGACCGGCACTCAAACCCACCTTGGCCTGTTCGAGGAAAAACTGCTGCGGGTCGTCCAGCCCCAGTGCCGTGCAGTCGAGCCACGCCAGGTAGGTGCTTTGCGGCAGGTTCATGGTGATGCCCGGCAGGCGGGTGTGTACGGCCTCGGCCAGGTAATCCCGGTTACCTTGCAGGTAGACCTTCAGCTCGGCAAGCCATGGTGCGGCTTCGCTGTAGGCGATGCGGGTGGCTTCCATGCCCAGCGGATTGACGCTGTCGACCATGCCGCAACGGGCGTGATTGACCTTCTCACGAAGGTGGCGGTCCTGGATGATCATGAACGAGGTCTTCAGGCCGGCAATGTTGTAGGCCTTGCTCGCCGACATCAAGGTGATGGTGCGCTGAGCGACCTGAGGGCTCAGGGTCGCCATCGGAATGTGCTGGCGACCGTCGAAGCACAACTCGGCGTGGATCTCGTCGGAAATGATCCAGGCATCATGCTCAAGGCAAATATCGGCAATGGCTTGCAGCTCTGCGCGGGGAAAGGCCTTGCCCAGCGGGTTATGCGGGTTGCTCAGCAGCAGTGCGCCACCACCTTGTAGCGACTGGTTCAGGGTATCCAGCGGCGTGGTGTAGGTGCCGTCGGCTTGCGCATCGAAATTCAGTTCGACCTTGTTCAGCCCCCAATGCCCGGGCGCATGACGCAGCGGTGGGTAGTTCGGCACCTGCACAACGACATTCTGTGGCGCCTGCACCAGTGCCTTCAGTGCCATGTTGAAGCCGGACTCGACGCCCGGCAGGAAAATCAGCTCCTGGGGCTCGACGCGCCAGGCGTATTTGTTCCAGAGGTCGGCAACGATTGCCTCGCGCAGGTCATCCTGGGCCACGCTGTAGCCGACCATCGGGTGTTCCAGTCGTTTTTGCAGGGCCTGGATGATCATCGGCGGCGCGGCGAAATCCATGTCGGCGACCCACATCGGCAACACATCGGCGGGGTAGCGGCTCCACTTGGTGCTGCCGGTGTTGTGGCGGTCGAACACCTGATCAAAATCGAAAGTCATGTGGGGTCTCGTAACGGCAGATTGGTTATGGCGCCATGATAATCGCCAACCCCCTGTAGGAGCGAGCTTGCTCGCGATGGAGTGTCAGTCGACACTCACTCAGCTGGTACACCATCGCGAGCAAGCTCGCTCCTACAGAGGGGGTTATGTCTGGAGGGCCGACGGTCGGCTGTCATGGTGATTTCGACAGCATTGACTAAAGTTCAAATGTCGGCAGCCTGACTGCCGCTACCGTGGTTGTTCAAAAAAGCCCGGCCATGTACCGGGTTCCACCTGATCAGGAGTGCACGATGGATCTCAGCCGTCGTCAGTTCTTCAAGGTCGCCGGTATCGGCCTTGCAGGCTCTAGCCTGGGTGCGTTGGGCATGGCCCCGACGCTTGCCTTTGCCGAACAGGTGCGTCACTTCAAGCTCGCCCACACCCATGAAACCCGCAACACCTGCCCGTATTGCTCGGTCGGTTGCGGCTTGATCATGTACAGCCAGGGCGATACGGCGAAGAATGTCGCGCAAAACATCATCCACATCGAAGGTGACGCCGACCACCCGGTCAACCGAGGCACCCTTTGCCCTAAAGGCGCAGGCCTGCTGGACTTCATTCACAGCCCCGGCCGCCTGCAATACCCGCAGGTGCGTAAACCCGGCAGCACCGAATGGACCCGCATCTCCTGGGATGAAGCCCTTGATCGCGTCGCCGACCTGATGAAGGCCGACCGCGACGTCAACTTCATCGAGAAGAACGCCCAGGGCCAAACGGTGAACCGCTGGCTGACCACCGGTTTCCTCGCGGCATCGGCGGCGTCCAACGAAGCCGGCTACATCACCCACAAAGTGGTGCGCAGTCTCGGCATGCTGGGGTTCGATAACCAGGCGCGTGTCTGACACGGCCCGACGGTGGCAAGTCTTGCCCCGACGTACGGCCGTGGTGCCATGACCAATACCTGGACCGATATCGCCAACGCGAATCTGGTCCTGGTGATGGGTGGCAACGCAGCAGAAGCGCATCCGTGCGGCTTCAAATGGGTGACCGAAGCCAAGGCGCATAACAAGGCGCGGCTGATCGTGGTCGACCCGCGTTTTACCCGGACCGCCTCGGTGGCCGACTATTACGCGCCGATTCGCACCGGCACCGACATTGCCTTCATGGGCGGGCTGATCAATTACCTGCTGACCGAGGACAAGATCCAGCACGAATACGTGCGCAACTACACCGACGTGTCGTTCATCGTCAAAGCCGGCTATGGCTTCGAGGACGGGATCTTCAGCGGCTACGACGCGGCCAAGCGCCTTTACACCGACAAGTCCGGCTGGGGCTATGAACTCGGTGAAGACGGTTTTGCCAAAGTCGACCCGACCCTGCAGGACCCACGCTGCGTCTATCAGTTGATGAAGCAGCATTACAGCCGTTACACCAAGGAACTGGCGAGCCAGATCTGCGGCATGCCGGTCGATGCCATGCAGAAAATCTGGGAGGAGATCGCCACTTGCTCGATACCGGGCAAGACCATGACCATCCTCTATGCCCTTGGCTGGACCCAGCACTCGATTGGCGCGCAGATGATCCGCAGCGCGGCGATGGTGCAACTGCTGCTGGGCAACGTCGGCATGCCGGGCGGCGGCGTGAACGCCTTGCGCGGGCACTCCAACATCCAGGGGCTGACCGATCTGGGCCTGTTGTCCAACTCACTGCCGGGCTACCTCACGTTACCCGGCGATGCCGAGCAGGATTACAACGCCTACATCGCCAAGCGCACGCAAAAACCCTTGCGCCCGGGGCAACTGTCCTACTGGCAGAACTACGGCAAATTCCACGTCAGCCTGATGAAAGCCTGGTACGGCGCCAACGCCACGGCCGAGAACAACTGGGCCTACGACTACCTGCCGAAACTGGACATTCCCCAATATGACATCCTCAAGGTGTTCGACCTGATGGGGCAGGGCAAGGTCAACGGCTACATGTGCCAGGGCTTCAACCCCATTGCCGCATTGCCCGACAAGAACCGGGTGATGGCGGCTCTGGCCAAGCTGAAATGGCTGGTGGTGATGGATCCGCTGGCCACCGAGACCTCGGAGTTCTGGCAAAAGGTCGGGCCGTATAACGACGTGAACAGCGCCGACATCCAGACCGAAGTCATTCGCCTGCCCACCACCTGTTTTGCCGAGGAGGACGGCTCGCTGGTCAACAGCAGTCGCTGGTTGCAATGGCACTGGAAGGGCGCGGATGGCCCCGGCGAAGCGCGTACCGACGTACGGATCATGAGTGAGCTGTTCCTGCGTTTGCGCCAGCGCTACCAGGCCAATGGCGGCAAATACCCCGACCCGATGCTCAAACTGTCGTGGCCGTACAAGATCCCCGAGGAACCTTCGCCGGAAGAACTGGCCAAGGAAATCAACGGCTCCGCCACCACGGACTTCACCGACGCGACGGGCGCGGCGATCAAGGCCAATGCGCAACTGGCCGGGTTCGGCCAGCTCAAGGATGACGGCAGCACGGCGTCCGGTTGCTGGATTTTCTGTGGCAGCTGGACTGAACTCGGCAACCAGATGGCGCGGCGCGACAACAACGACCCGTACGGCATGCACCAGCATCAAGGCTGGGCCTGGGCCTGGCCGGCCAACCGGCGGATTCTCTACAACCGCGCTTCGGCGGACCTGCAAGGCAAGCCGTGGGATCCGAAAAAACGCCTGGTGTGGTGGAACGGCAAAGCCTGGGCCGGCACCGATGTGCCGGACTACAAGGCCGATGTGCCGCCGGAAGCGGGGATGAATCCTTTCATCATGAACCCCGAGGGCGTGGCGCGATTCTTCGCCGTCGACAAGATGAACGAAGGCCCGTTCCCCGAGCACTACGAGCCGTTCGAGACGCCGATCGGCATCAACCCGCTGCACCCGCAAAACAAGAAAGCCACCAGCAACCCGGCGGCGCGGATCTTCGATTCGGTGTGGGATTCCCTCGGCGTGGCCAAGGATTACCCGTACGCCGCGACCAGTTACCGGCTGACCGAGCATTTCCACTTCTGGAGCAAGCATTGCAAGCTCAACTCGATTACCCAACCGGAGCAGTTCGTGGAAATCGGCGAAGTGCTGGCCAAGGAAAAAGGCATCGTCGCCGGCGACCGGGTAAGGGTCAGCAGCAAGCGGGGCTTCATTGAAGCGGTAGCGGTGGTGACCAAACGGATTCGTCCGCTGCAGGTCAACAATCAGGTGGTGCACCAGATCGGCATTCCGTTGCACTGGGGCTTCACCGGTCTTACGCGCCACGGTTACCTGACCAACACCCTGGTGCCGTTCCTCGGCGATGGCAACACTCAGACCCCGGAATCCAAGTCATTCCTGGTCAACGTGGAGAAAGTCTAAATGGCCAGCCAAGACATCATTGCCCGCTCGGCCACCACCACACCTGCGCCCTCGGTGCGCGGCATGGAGGAAGTCGCCAAGCTGATCGACACCACCAAATGCATCGGCTGCAAGGCCTGCCAGGTCGCCTGCTCGGAGTGGAACGAATTGCGTGACGAGGTCGGCCATAACCATGGCACCTACGACAATCCGCAGGATCTCACCGCAGAAACCTGGACTTTGATGCGTTTCACCGAGCACGAGACCGACGCCGGCAACCTGGAATGGCTGATTCGCAAGGACGGCTGCATGCATTGCGCCGAGCCCGGCTGCCTGGCGGCATGCCCCAGCCCGGGGGCGATCATCAAGCACGCCAATGGCATCGTCGATTTCGATCAGGATCATTGCATCGGTTGCGGCTATTGCATCACCGGGTGTCCGTTCAACATTCCACGGATCTCGCAAAAGGATCACAAGGCCTACAAATGCACCTTGTGCTCTGACCGGGTGGCGGTAGGGCTGGAGCCGGCCTGCGTGAAAACCTGCCCGACCGGTGCCATCGTGTTCGGCTCCAAGGACGACATGAAGGAACATGCGGCCGAGCGTATCGTCGACCTCAAGAGCCGGGGTTTTGAAAATGCCGGCCTGTACGACCCCGAAGGCGTTGGCGGTACCCACGTGATGTACGTGTTGCACCACGCCGATACGCCAAGACTGTACGCCGGCTTGCCCGATCACCCGGCGATCAGTCCGTTGGTAGGTCTGTGGAAGGGCATCAGCAAACCCCTGGCACTGTTGGCCATGGGCGCGGCGGTGCTGGCCGGGTTCTTCCACTACGTGCGCGTCGGTCCGCAAATCGTCGAAGAGGATGAGCATCCGGAGCCGCCGGACAACGCCGTGCACGAAGTCGATCCATCGGTGCACACCTTCGATCCCCGAGGGGAGGGCAGGCCATGAGCGACAAGACGATCCTGCGCTACACCAGCAACCAGCGCACCAATCACTGGCTGGTGGCGATTCTGTTCCTCATGGCCGGGTTGTCCGGGCTGGCGCTGTTCCACCCGGCATTGTTCTGGCTGAGCAACCTGTTCGGCGGCGGACCATGGACACGCATCCTGCACCCGTTCATGGGCGTGCTGATGTTCGTACTGTTCCTCGGCCTGGTGTTTCGCTTCTGGCGCGCCAACTACTTCATCGCCAATGATCGCCTGTGGCTGAGGCGCATCGACCGGGTGATGAAAAATGAAGAGGAGGGCGTCCCGCCCATCGGCAAATACAACCCCGGGCAAAAGCTGCTGTTCTGGACTTTACTGCTGTGCATGCTGGTGCTGTTGTTCAGCGGGCTGGTGATCTGGCGTGCGTACTTCAGCGAGTATTTCGGCATCACCACCATACGCTGGGCGATGTTGCTGCATGCGCTGGCCGGTTTCGTGCTGATCCTGAGCATCATCGTGCACATCTACGCCGGCATCTGGATCAAGGGTTCGGTCAGCGCCATGTTGCACGGCAGGGTCAGCCGCGGCTGGGCCAGGAAACACCACGAACTCTGGTATCGCCAAGTGACTCAAGATGAGACCCGCGGCGAAGCGCCCAAACGACCGATCACCAAAAAGGGCTGACATTTGCCAACCATCCTTGAACCCGGAGAAATCGAAGCGGCGGCCAGTTCGCCGCCGTTTCTGTACATGCCACCGCATAACCTGTTCAGCCTGCGTGGCCAGCGCCTGGAAACGCTGGCCGAAGGGCACCCGATGGCCGATTACCTGCGCCTGATCGCCGGGTTGTGCCGGGTGCAGCAACAGGTGCTGGACGACCCGCCGCCAAGCGACCCCCTTGACCGACAACGCATCGAGTTGTGCCAGCAACACGGCTTGCCGCCGTTCGCGGCCGACAGCCTGGCGCGCGAAGACGATTGGCAGCCCTACCTCGATGCCTTGCTGCAGAGCTATAGCGCACCGTCACAATCCGCCGTGGCCGATGCCGTGGACACCTTGCGCCTGGCCGATGCCGGACAACGTCGCGCCTGGGCGGTGGCGCTGGTCAGTGGCCAGTATTCGCTGGTGCCGGCGGCGCTGGTGCCGTTTCTCGGTGCGGCGCTTCAAACAGCCTGGAGCCACTGGCTGTTGAGTACGCCGAACCTTGCGCTAACTCCCGGCGACAGCCTCAGCCAGTGCCCGGCCTGCGGCTCGCCGGCCATGGCCGGGGTCATCCGTCATCGCGGCAAGCACAACGGCTTGCGTTACCTGGTCTGTTCGCTGTGTGCCTGCGAGTGGCATGTGGTGCGGGTCAAATGCGTGTATTGCGAACAGAGCAAGGGCCTGGAATACCTCAGCCTTGAAGATGATCGCCATGCCGCCAACCAGGCGCCGTTGCGCGCCGAAGTCTGCCCCGGTTGCAACAGTTATCTGAAGTTGCTCTATCTGGAGAACGATGCGGACGCCGAAGCGTTGTCGGCAGACCTGTCCAGCCTGATGCTCGACATGCGCCTGACCCAGGACGGTTATCAGCGTCTGGCACCCAATCTGTTGCTGGCGCCGGGAGACGAGTAACCGCAGCGTCTACACTCTGGCGCGAGGGTCATTCGTTTTCAGGAGCACCAGATGTCTGCACGCAGTGCCAGCCAACCCCTGCGTTTACCTTCCATCGACAGTTTGTTGCGTCATCCGGCGTGCCGGCCGTTGGCCGAGCGCTATGGACGCGATGCCTTGCTGGGCGCCTTGCGACTATTGCTCGATGAACTGCGCGAAGGCGTACGGGAGGGTTTGCTCGAATCTGTGGAAGTCAGCGCCGACGTGCTGGCGGGCAGGGTCGGCGAGCGGTTGGCAACCGAACATCGCAGCCATGTGCGTCGGGTGTTCAACCTCACCGGCACGGTTTTGCACACCAATCTCGGCCGGGCGCTATTGCCCGAGGAAGCGATTGAGGCGGTGCAAATGGCCGCGCGCTATCCGCTCAACCTCGAATTCGACCTGCGCAGCGGCAAGCGCGGAGATCGCGACGACCTGATCGAAGGCTTGATCCGCGAATTGACCGGCGCCGAAGCGGTGACCGTGGTCAACAACAATGCCGCAGCGGTGCTCTTGACCCTCAACAGCCTGGGCGCGCGCAAGGAAGGGATTATCTCCCGGGGCGAACTCATTGAAATCGGCGGTGCCTTCCGCATTCCCGACATCATGGCCCGCGCCGGGGTGAAGCTGGTTGAGGTCGGCACTACCAACCGCACCCATGCCCGCGACTACGAGACTGCCATCGGCCCGCGCAGCGGCTTGATCATGCGCGTGCATGCAAGCAACTACAGCATTCAAGGCTTCACCACGAGTGTGGCGACGACTGAACTGGCGCAAATTGCCCACCAACATGGACTGCCGTTGCTCGAAGACCTCGGTAGCGGCAGTCTGCTGGACTTGACCCGCTGGGGCTTGCCGGCAGAGCCGACGGTGCGTCAGGCCCTGCTCGATGGCGCGGACATCGTCACCTTCAGTGGCGACAAACTGCTCGGCGGACCACAGGCCGGGTTGATTGTCGGCCGCAAGGAATTGATCGCCAGGATCAAGAAAAACCCGCTCAAACGGGCACTGCGGGTCGACAAAATGACCCTGGCGGCCCTGGAAGCGGTGCTGGGTTTGTACCGAAACCCGGACCGACTGGCCGAGCGTTTGCCGAGCCTGCGCCTGTTGACCCGGCCACAGGCCGAGATTCTCGCCCAGGCCGAGCGTTTGCGGCCGGCGCTTGCCCACGTGCTGGGTGATGGCTGGAGCGTCAGTGCCATGCCGGCACTGGGCATGATCGGCAGCGGCAGCCAACCGGTGGCGAGGCTGGCCAGCGCAGCGCTGTGTCTGCGCCCGCTGACGTCCAAGCGCTTGCGCGGTCGCTCGCTGTTGACGCTGGAAGAAGCCTTTCGCGACTTGCCGATTGCGGTCCTGGGGCGCATCGACGATGACGCCCTTTGGCTGGACCTGCGGCAGCTGGACGACGAGCCGGCATGGCTGGTGCAACTCGAACAATTACACGTGGAGGGTCGGGCAGGGTGATTGTCGGCACCGCAGGGCACATCGACCATGGCAAGACGGCGCTGCTCCAGGCGCTGACCGGTCAGGCGGGTGACCGGCGCCGCGAAGAGCGTGAGCGCGGCATGACCATCGACCTTGGCTACCTGTATGCCGAGCTGGAGGCGGATGCGCAGCTGACCGGATTCATCGACGTTCCCGGCCATGAGCGCTTCACCCACAACATGCTGGCCGGAGCGCAGGGCATCGATCTGGTGTTGCTGGTGGTAGCTGCCGATGACGGGGTGATGCCGCAGACCCGCGAGCACTTGGCGATTGTCCAGTTGCTGGGCATCCCCCGGGCACTGGTGGCGATCAGTAAATGCGACCGGGTCGACAGCGCCCGGGTGCAGATCGTACGTGAGCAGGTGCGTACCTTGCTGGCGCCCGGAGCGTATGCCGATGCGCCGCTGATTACGCTGTCGAGCGTGACCGGCGAGGGCATCGAAACCCTGCGCCAACAATTGCTGCAGGCCCAGCGTGAAGTACAGCAGCGCAGCACCGAAGGCGGTTTTCGCCTGGCGATCGATCGGGCTTTCAGCGTGGCCGGGGCCGGTATCGTGGTGACCGGCACGGCGCTATCCGGCCAGGTCGCGGTGGGCGATACCCTGCTGTGGGGGCCACAGGGCAAACCGGTGCGCATTCGCGGCCTGCACGCGCAAAACCAGGCCACCGACCACGCTTTCGCTGGCCAGCGCGTGGCCTTGAACCTGAATGCCGAACGGCTGGCACTGGAACACATTCATCGCGGCCACTGGTTACTCGCCGAAGGCCTGTATGCGCCCACCCGGCGCCTGGACATCGACATGCAACTGCTCGCCAGCGAGCCCCGGGCTCTCGAACACTTTCAACCGGTGCACGTGCACCTCGGCACCCAGGACGTGACCGGGCGCGTCGCCTTGCTGGAAGGCACCAGCCTGGCACCCGGTGGACGGATGTTTGCGCAACTGCTGCTCAACACAGCGGTGCATACAGTGAAGGGGGATCCGCTGATCCTGCGTGACCAGAGTGCCCAACGAACCTTGGGCGGCGGCCGGGTGCTCGATCCGTTTGCCCCGGATCGGCAACGCCGCAGCCCCGAACGTCTGGCGCAACTGAGTGCACTGGCGAACAGTGCCGGCCTGGAAGATGTTTTGCCGACGTTGCTGGCCCACAGCGACACCGGACTCGATCCGCAGCGCCTGGAGCGGCAGTTCAATCGACCGCGCAGCAGTTGGGTGTTGCCCGCGGACGTGCGCCTGATCGATACCCGTCAAGGCCCGTTGCTGTTCAGTGCAAGTCGCTGGGAAGCCTTGAAAGCGCACTTAGTGGATCAGCTCGCGCATTTCCATCAACTCGAACCGGATCAGATGGGACCGGACCGGGATCGCCTGCGTCGATTCACCGGCAGCACGCTGGAACGTCCAACGTTTATAAGCCTGCTCGACGAGTTGTTGGTCAGCGGCGACATCGCCAGCAGCGGCCCGTGGTTGCACCTTCCCGGGCATCAGGTGCGCTTGAGCGAAGAGGACGAAACCCTGTGGCTACAATTGCAGCCGCTATTCGAACAGGCCAGATTCGACCCGCCCTGGGTGCGCAACCTGGGACATGACGAAGCAACCGTCCGTGCATTGCTACGCAAAATGGCGCGCCTGGGCTTGATGCACCAGGTGGTGCGCGACCTGTTTTACACCGACAGCATGATTGGCCGATTGGCGGCTATGCTGTTGCAACTGGCGGACACCAACCCGGTGATTCAGGTTGCGGTATTTCGTGATGCGGTGGGCCTGGGGCGCAAACGCAGCATTCAGATACTGGAGTATTTTGACCGGGTCGGCCTGACCCGGCGCTTTGGTGATCGTCGGCAGATTCGCCTGGACAGTGCGCTGGCCCAGCGAAATGAGCTTTGATTCAGAGGCAATCATTCAAGGAAGGCAATCGCGCCCGGTGGCGCGGCCGGGCTTCAAACCCGGTTGGGGACGGCATCCGTTCCCGGGCAGGTTCGACTCCGGCTGCCTTCCGCCAATCAACCCCACACGTTCTGACTCAACTGAATCCCCTGTGGGAGCGAGCCTGCTCGCGATGGCAGTTGGTCGAAGCAACACACTTCGCCCAGTTTTTACACGGGGGTTGTGAAATGGATCGTCAGAGATTGCGCTGCGCTTCCATCCGATCATGAAGGATCCTGATGATCGCAATACCGTACGCAGTGATTCGAAAATAGATCATGTGCCGCTCCACACTGCAGCGCCGATAACCAGGACGGATAGCGTCGCAGGCCGGCGCCTTTTTCGGGTGCTCGGCCAATTGCGCAAATGCTGAGGTAAGGATATCAATGTAGCGATTGGCCTGATCCAGGCCCCACTGGCGAGCGGTATAACTCCAGATTGCCTCAAGGTCACCCTCTGCGGCAGGCGTCAGACGATATTCAGCCATGCGCGGTTAACATTCTCTGTTTGAATGCAACTGGATCGAATGGGCGAGGCTTTCCGCTGGATTCACCTTCCCGAAGGGCGGAACGGATCGTTTCGAGTTCAGCGCTGCGCTCCTGTTCACGACGGATCAGATCGCGAATGTATTCGCTGTCGTTGGTGTAATGGCCCGCTTCTATCTGCGCTTTGATCCAGTTGTCTTGCTGGTCAGTCACGGTGATGGTTTTTCGTACGGTTCCCATGAATGGGCCTCCACGGAGATGGTCGACTGCGTGCAAGTTATCATACTATTGGTGCGGTTTCGAGCAGCCTGGCCACTATTGCAAACCTTCCAATCCGAACAGAATTTACAGCTTTGCGGCAAGCCCACTCCAACAATTGAATACATTCCAAACATTGCCGCGTGGTTTGCTCAGAACTCCAGCGGGTACTCAATCACTACATATATCCGGTCTATGTCATCACCCGCCTGCGCTTCATTGGCCCGATGCGAAACGTGTGACACCTGTACCGACAGGTCCTTCGCCGCCGCCGTTTGGACGATGTACTTCAAATCAATGTCCCGCTCCCAATGCTTGCCGCCATCCCCTTGTTGCGGCACGAAGGTTCCGGTCGCAGGGTCGAACGGGTTGTAGGCCCCGCCTTGTGGTGCATGGGTGCCGTCGATCTGGTCGCCGGTGACGTAGCGGGTCATGAACTTCAGGCCGGGTATCCCGAAGGCAGTCAGGTCCAGGTCGTAACGAACCTGCCAGGAGCGTTCGTGGGCGCCGTTGAAGTCGGCGTACTTGATCGAGTTGGCCAGATAGATGGAATCGCCACCGACGAAATCGAATGGCGTATCACTGCTGACTTTCTGATAGGCCAGAGTGAAACCATGGGCGCCCAGCGCGTATTTACCGGACAGGCTGTACGCCGTGTTGTCGATGGCACCGGCCAGTGCCTGACCAGTGTCCCTGGTGTGATAGAGGTTGGCGTCGAGGAACACCCCGGACTGCTTGAAGTGCAGGTTGCCGTAGTACTGATGCCAGGTGTCCGTCAGATCCGAGGCATACAGGGCGCCGCCAACCGGGCTTTGAGTAAACAGATCGGCGCCGACAAACGAAATGCCGCCGGCCTCGGTATTGGCGCCATAACCGAAAAAGTTGCCCTTGCCTGAAGCACTGTCCTGATTCTTGAATGCCGTGAAGTGACCGGCTTGCAGGTTCATGCCGTCGATTTCGCGGCTGTTGAGCAGAAAACCTGTGGCGTACTCTGGCTGCAGGCGTTTGTCCGCGGTATCGAACACCGGGGATTCGACCTCCATTTCGCCAAATGCCAGGGTGGTGTTCGATGCCTTGAGCTTGATCGCGCCACCACCACTGGAGTAATTGCTTTCGCTGCGACCATCACTGCCCACGGGCAGCAGACCGGTTCCGGAATGGCCTTTGCCACCGTCGAGTTTCAATCCAACAAAAGCATGGGCATCGAGACCGAAACCAACTGTGCCCGGCGTGAAACCGGATTCAAAAACGCTGATAAAACCTTGAGCCCATTCGGCTTTGTAGTTTTTTCCGGTCGGTGAGGGGGATCGATAGTCGCTGTTCAGATAAAAGTTTCGACTGAGCACGCCAAAGGTCGAGCCCTCGAAAAATCCTTCTGTGCCTTGCGCCGATTCCTCGGCCGATGCGTGGTTGGCCAGCAGGCAGAAAAACAGGGCAACAGGCGCCCTGAAGTCTTGCAGGGAAAGGATCATCAATGGGTCACCAAAGGGGCAGGGTTATGCCAGGTGCTGCCTTTGCAATGGCCATGACCCTGTCCTTACGGGGGGGGAGTGAAGTGGTCATGGTTACGTAGATCGGGTCGGGAATATTGAGTCGGTGTGCTGTCTTTGATGCCTGGTGCGCAAAGTGACTAAAACCCCAATAAGGCTATCCATCGGCGCGGCCCTGCAGCGGTCGACTATCGATTATTCTGGTAATGAGGCAAGCGCTGCCGGGCGAGAAGGGGACGCAATCATGTCTGCACAGGATCGAGAACTGCTGGACCAGGTGCTTGCCGCCCATGGCGGCCTGGTGCGCTGGAACAGTTTCAATAAGGTCTGCGCCACGATCGTCACCGGCGGCTCGCTCTGGGGCATGAAAGGGCTGACCCAGGACAGCGCGCCACGCCAGATGACCGTTTGGCTGCACGAACAAAGAGCCTCGGTGAAACCCTTCGGCGCACCGGAGCAATTCACGGACTATACGCCGAACCGAATCGCCATCGAGAATACCGCAGGCAAGGTGATTGCTGAGCGCCATGCGCCCCGGGCATCCTTCAAGGGCCATGGGGAACACACAGCGTGGGACCCGTTGCACCGGGCCTACTTCAACGGGTATGCGATGTGGTCCTATCTGACCATGCCCTTCCTGTTCACCTTGCCGGGCGTAACCTGCGAGGAAATCGAGCCACTGCAAGAGGGGGCCGAACTCTTGCGGCATTTGCGGGTGCACTTTCCCGACAGCATCGCAACCCACAGCGCCATCCAGGACTTCTATTTCGACGATGGCTTTCTGCTGTGCCGCCACGACTACAACGTCGATGTGAGCGGCGGCATGCCCGCGACCCAACTGGTTGGTGACTACGTCGAAGCCGACGGATTACGCATGCCGGGCAAGCGGCGAGCCTATCGACGCAAGATCGATGGGCAGGTCAACAAGGAGGCGTTGCTGGTGTCGATCGACTTGAGTGAGATCCATTACTCGTAGCAAAAGTCGTGTCTTGGCGTAAACCGGCGGAGCGCGAAGCCAGCCGTCGTGTCCTGTGGGAGCGAGCTTGCTCGCGATGAGGCCGGTACGTCCAGCATTGATACCGGCTGACACTCCGCCATCACGAGCAGTCTCGCTCCCTCAGAGTCTAGGCAGGTTCCATACCGCTAAAATGAAATGAGCGCCACCAAGGCGCTCATTTTTCAGATCCTGTTCATTTGGTTTTCACCACCGCCGGTGGAGTCCAGTCACCGTCGAGGACATCGGCTTGCGGCCAGTAGGCGCGGATGTACAGCGAGAATTCTGCACCTTTGGGGGACGGCAGCCAGTTGCTTTCCTTGTCCTTGCCCGGTGATTCACTTTGCACGTAAATGGTCAGCGAGCCGTCAGGATTGGTTTGCAGGGATTTGTTCTTGGTGCCGATGGAGTAACGCTTGAGCTCGTTCGCCGAGAAGAAGTGCTGTTCGTTGTACAGCGTCAGCGACCAGAACCCCCTGACTGGCGGCAGCTTGCCTTTGGCGAACGTGACGCTGTAGCCGTAACGGCCGTTGAGGCGCAGGCCGTTCTCATCCAGATCCTGGTAGAAGTATTTGGTTTCTTTCTGCTGGTTCACGAAGATGTTCGAACGCGCGACGGCGGTACGGGTGAAATAGTCGGTGCCGAACGCTGCACCGTTGCTCACGGTGCTCCAGTAATTGGGCAATGGCACACCGTAATTGCGGAACTGCAACAGCGGGTCGATCACTTCGCTGTCGGTCTTTTTCGCCTCGTCGATCATCGCAGCGCGAAGTTGCGGGTTGGCCTTGGCGATGGCGGCGAGGGCAGCCATTTGCGCGTAGCGGGCTTCTTCCCCCGGCAATGGTTTGGCGTCCTTGAGCAGGGCCGGCAGTTCATCGAAGAACTTCTCCGGCACCACCCACTTGGTTTCGGCATTGCCCTCAGGAGCCTGGGCCGGGAAGTTCGGCAGCCTGGCCCAGTTGCGCTTCTTCATTTTGCCGTCGTATTGCGACAGCGGGTACATGTCGATGCCCGACAATGCCGGTTGCACGGCCTGGCGGTCGGCGGCGGTATCGTCCTGAAATACTCGAGGGATCACGAACCCGGTGTTCGTACGCGCCCGGTACACCCGCTTGATGCCGGGCGGCACCTTGCCGTTCCAGTCCGGGCCGACCAACAGGTAGAAACCCGGTTGGGTGTTATACATTTTGCCCATCTCGGCGAAGCTGTCCGAACGCAGGTCCACCACCTGATACACCCAGAATCGGCCGTCGAAGTCCGGCACTTGCAGCACCACCGGCTCAATGTCCAGGGCGATGCTGCCGGCGCCGTACACCACGTCCTGGTTCGGACAGGCCACCAGCCGCTCGGCCGGGTCGATGTAGTTGCTGAGCATCGACAGCCGATTGATCGGGGCCACGGGTACGATGCCGCCCATCAAGCCGGGTTCCGGCAAGTTCTTGAAGGCCTGGCGACGATTGAAGATGTTGGCCATCGGCCAGGCCCAGAAATACGCCTCGCGCGCCATCATGCGCACATACGGTTCGGTTACTTTGGTGCCGGCGACAGGGCCTGAGACAGGGCTGGCGACCGGTGCGGCAACAGTGGCTTGCGCTGCGTAACCCGGCGTACTCAACAGGGCTGCGGCTGTGAACGTACTGGCGAAAGTCCAGGCGAGGAGGGCATGGCACCGGGGTAAACGATTCATGAAGCATCCTTACTTGTCGGCAGTCACCGAATGCAGGTGATTCGCTCTCAAGATAGCTCATCTTTACCCCAGTGCTGTTCAGCGCAGGCGCGGGGGCCTTGGATCGACCTCAAAGATGATCGGCATCAATCACCGCCTTGGCGAACGCCTGCGGATCTTCCTGCGGCAGATTGTGGCCGATGCCACCATTGATCAACCGGAACTCGTATTTGCCGGTGAAGCGCTTGGCATAGTCTTCAGGCGCCGGGTGCGGTGCGCCGTTGGCATCGCCTTCAAGGGTGATGGTCGGCACGTTGATGGACGGCGCCGTGGCCAGTTTCTGCTCCAACGCTTCGTATCGACTTTCGCCCTGGACCAGGCCCAGGCGCCAGCGGTAGTTGAACACGGTGATGTCGACATGGTCGGGGTTGTCCAGTGCCTTGGCACTGCGGTCGAAGGTGGCATCATCGAACGCCCATTTCGGCGAAGCCAGTTGCCAGATCAATTTGGCGAAGTCGTGGGTGTTTTTCTGGTAACCGGCGCGACCACGGTCAGTGGCGAAGTAGAACTGATACCACCACTGCAATTCCGCCTTGGGTGGCAGCGGGTTCTTGCCGGCCGCCTGGTTGCCGATCAGATAACCGCTGACCGAGACAAGCGCCTTGACTCGTTCCGGCCACAGTGCAGAGACAATGCCGGCCGAACGCGCACCCCAGTCGTAGCCACCGAGCACCGCTTGCTTGATCTTCAGGGCATCCATGAAGTCGATGACATCACTGGCCAGTGCAGCCGGTTGGCCATTGCGCAGGGTTTTGTCGGACAGGAAATGCGTATCGCCATAACCGCGGGCATAGGGCATCAGCACCCGATAACCCTTGGCGACCAGCAACGGCGCAACCTCATCATAGCTATGAATGTCGTACGGCCAGCCATGCAGCAGGATCACCACCGGCCCGTTGGCCGGGCCTGTTTCTGCGTACGCCACGTCCAGCAGCCCGGCGTTGACATGCTTGAGCGGGCCGAACGGAGAGGGCGCCGCCTGAGTGGTACCGGCAGGGGCCACGGTTGGCTGCGCGGTGGCGGCCGTTTGCGCCTGGGCCGCACCGAACACGCCGAACAGCGCCAGCGCGAGGATCGAAGGGCCGACCAAGTGGCGGTGAGTCTTGCCGTATTTGCTGTTGCGCAGTGCCATCTTCATGGGATGTCTCCAATACCAGCCGTAGGGCAGGGGTTCCGTCCGAACCCCTTCAAACCTTGCCTGCATTTAAGCGCGGCAATGTATCTGGCCGGTGTCCAATTGCAGGGCGGATGAAAGTCTGTGTATCGAGATGTCACGCCGATACACTGTGATACACAAGCGTTCAGACACTGGAGGGGGCGGGATCAGTATGAAGGCTAATTCGACTAAAGCAGTATTACCGGCGTTTTTTCTATTCAACGGGCGGATTCAGTGAGGTGGCTACAGCCGCCTAAGCGGAGGAGAGTGACTGTTGGTCGGAAAAAGATGGATCCGGCTTTGTTAAATCCGCCTGTTTATTGACGTTTTTGTAAGTCTTATAAAACAAATAGTTGCAGTCTAAAAGTGCGACTATTTGTAAGGAGCGATTAGTTTTTGACGCGCCAATTTTATGCGACTTAGGTCTGATTTCCGTCTCCTGGACCTTGGGACATACGATGGGTGACCGTCGCTATCCCGGGTTATCTGCTATTAAACAGTAAATGTTCGAGTGCTAATCCTTCCGGGAGCGTGTCATGAGTCCATTCATTCGTATCGGCATTGCCGACGATCATCCGATGTTGCGTGAGGGCGTTGCCACAACATTGAGAAAACGACCGGATCTTCAGGTCATAGAGCAGGGCGCCAATGCGCAAGATGCCAGGGATATTGCCCAGAGGGTGCGTCCGGACGTGATGCTGATGGACGTCAATATGCCGGGCGATGTTTTCGCCGCAGTGCGCTTCATCTCCACCCAGCTGTCGGATGTGAAGGTGCTGATGCTGACGGTTTCAGAATCCGAAGATGACGCCATTTTGGCACTGGAGGCCGGCGCGTGCGGGTATGTGTTGAAAGGTGTCAGCGGACCGGAACTGGTCCAGGCGATCAGGTCAGTTGCCAAGGGCGAGATGTATATTACCCCCGAGTTTGCCAGAAAATTGCTGAGTAACTTCAAGACACGCGAAGCAGAAGTTCACAAGATTGATCTGACCCACCGTGAGGAGCAGGTCATTCGTGAAGTTTCAAAAGGCCTGACCAACAGGGAAGTGGCATCAAAGCTCTTGATCAGCGAAAAAACCGTCAAGCACCACATGACGTGCGTGATGCAGAAACTACACGCCCGAAATCGTGTTGAAGCGGTCTCGGCCCTTCGGCATTATTGGGAGCGCGAAGCTGTCAGACGACTTCACATCGGTGTAGGGGAAACACAAAGGATGCCCGCAGCGGCTCCTGACTACTAGAGTTTGAACTGTGCATTGACCGACGTACCCGAGGCACCAGAGTCGATACTGAACAACCCGCCCAGAGATTCAACGCGATAACGCAAACCGGCGAGCCCCAATCGGGTTCTGCCGGATTTCTCGACCAGCATGGCGTCCGTCGCCATGCCTGGGCCACTGTCCCTGACGCTGATGTTCAATACTTTATCAATGTATTGCGCCTGGATGACCTGACCCTCACCGTTGGCATGACGGTAAGCGTTGTTGAGGGCTTCTTGCACAAAACGGTACAAGCAGAGTTTGAGCGGCAGTGGCGCGGCCTTCGGTAGCGGGCCCAGGGCTAATGCGACTTTGGTGCCAGTACGTTGCTCGTGCCGTTGCGCCACCAGTCGCAACTCTTCCTCCAGGCTCATGTCGTTGATTTCCGGAAGTGCCAGACCTCGTGATAAATCGCGGACCTCTCGCAATGCGTCGGTGGCGGCGCCACGAATGGCTTCCAGCGACTCCTGATCGACTGCGGAGCAGTTTTCGACCAGGTCATCGAGTCGGATCAGAATCATGGTCAATAGTTGCGCTGGACCATCGTGCAGGTCTGCACCAATGCGCCGCAACGTGAGTTCATTGACCCGGGAAAACTCCTCGGTAGCCGTCGCCATCTTGCGCTGGAGTGCGGCCTTGCCAATGCGCAGGCGGATTTGCTCCTGCAGCCGCAAGCGCAGTGCCACTTGCTGTCGCTGGATAATCTTGTCACCGCGTCGCACGATAAAAAAAAGCAGCGTCAGCATGGCCAATGTCGCGGCGCCAACGACCAGCCATACCTGCTGTCGGACCCGCTTGATCTCGCGTTCCAGACTTTCGGCCCTTTCATAAAACTCGCCCACTGCGATGACCTTCCCGGAGCTGAAATCCCGCAGCGGCGCGTAGATTTCATAGAGCGGTACGTTGAGCGCGCGCTCGAACTTGTTCTCATCCTGGCTCAGATCCTCAAGGTCGGTGACCACTTTGCCCCTAAGTGCCTCGGCGATTTCGTCTGTTGGGAAGACGCTATTGGTGATGGCTTTATTCGTGCTGTAGACCACCGTGCCATCCGCTCGCCAGATCTTGATCGAGACAATGTGCTGGTTTAGCGAACGACTTTCCATGAGACGGTCCAGGGACTGGACACTTGCAGCCGAGAGACTGTTTTCCTGCCCCATCTCCTGCACATAGGGCTCCAGAAACGCTTCCATGTAGTGGGCGCCTGCCTCTGCCGCACTTTGTACCGCTGCGCTTTCTATTCGTGCGCTCACCAGCTCACCGACGAAGAACATGGTCAGCCCCAGGATCATCGCAGCGGCAATCACAAACTGGGCCGAGCGACTCAGCTTGCGCGTCAGGGCCGTTATCCGGCTGCGCCAGGTTCCCTTGTGAGCCACATCGGAAACTGAGGGCGGTACAACTAAAGTCTCAGTCTCGCCCGCGATAAAGGTCTCGTTTTTTGATTCGACTTTTGCATCTTTTTCCATTGGCCGGACTCCCTGAACATGGTGACAAGTTGGTTGGAAACCCGTGCCACTCAACGGATATCTGGAGATTGCCATGTATGAGTTAAAGCGCTTTACTCTCAATCAAAAAGACATTTTGTTTCTTGACCAGCAGGTTTCCTTTCCGACCATTCATGTCGTCGGTTACAACAGTGTCGGTGATCCGCTCTACGGTTATAACGGCTCGGATGGTAGTGTCCACGTGCTCGGCGTGCTGGGAAGTTTCAACCCGTTGGACGCGCCTCTTGGTGAAGCCATTTGGTACAACGGCGCCCGCGACCCGATCGGCTTGCGCAATGTCTCGGGGCACTTCAATAACATGACCCTGGATGGTCAGGCCTGGGGCAGTTTCGGGCAAAACTTCATACGCCTGACCCACCCGGACTATACACACTACGTCCATCAGAACCTGAGCAATTCCGCATTGACGGGGGCGGGTGTCCCTGTGGGCAGCACGCCTATCACTGACAATAGTTCACTGTATAGCGATCCGACAGTTTCACTGGTGGACTACACACCACGGATGATCAGTCAGACTATCGCCAGTGGCGGAGTGACGTTTGCAACCGATGCCAACGGGCACATACAGCATACTGCCACGGGCGTTGCGATCGTCACGGATCCGGGAATCCTGGGCACCATTGGCGAAGTCGATACCACTTCGCCGGACTCCGGCCAGTACTACATCCGAAATCAGAATACTGTAGGCGGCGACCCGTCGACCACCGGCTGGTTCACACTGTTCGGACAGTTTTTTGACCATGGGCTGGACTTCATCAACAAGCCCAATCAAAACGCTACGATAACTATTCCCCTTGCGCCAGACGACCCGTTGTACGGCTCGATCGGTCCGGATGGGCAGCCTGTGTACTCGATCAAGGTGCACCGTGCCACCGTCAGTGAGGTGGACGGGCAGGGACAGGCGCAATACGTCAACCTCGACTCGCCCTATATTGATCAGAACCAGACTTACGGCTCCACTGACGCGGTGACGCAATTACTGCGCCAGTGGGTGGCAGATCCCAATCATCCGGGGCAGTTCATTGCCGGCGCAGCGCTGTTCGATGGCACAACCTTGAGTGACGAAGCAGCCTGGACCCTCAATGGGGCCTTGACCCACCAGACTCTGCCAACCCTGAGCGAACTGCGCGCCCATGTGCTGGCTACCGGCCGTGACGATCTGACCTGGGATGACATCGCCAACTTTCGCGTGCGCGATGGCAGCGGCCATGTGCTGGATGCCGACCCCGGCACTCCCGGCGTGCAGGCGGTGTATACCCGCGAGGCGATCCTGCTGGACATGAATCCGCATTTCGATGATGTGCATATCGATCAGGCGAAACTGATGTCTTTGGACGCGCATATCTCCAGCATTACTTTCGATCCGAACAATCCTTTCGGGATGGTCATCAATTACGACAATTCCGGCCCTAAGAACCTGTTCAGTTTTGTCAATTTTGCTGACTTCTCCATCAGTGCCGCACCTGGCAGTGCCGATTACGCGGTGGCCAACGAGTTGCTGCTGCAATCGGTGGGCGACCACTACATTGCCGGTGACGGCAGGGTGAACGAAAACTTTGGCCTGACCGCGATCCACCATGTCTTCCATGAAGACCACAACGTACAACTGATCAATCTGCAAAACGAAGTGCTGGCACAGTCTGACGCTAACGTGCGGCACAACTGGCAGGTCCAGGTCAGCAATGGCAGTGGTGGTTTTTATACTGATGCCAACGGCAACTTCACCCTGGCTGATGGCGTTACGGTTTCCTGGGACCAGGACAAGCTGTTCTACGCCACCAAACTGACCGTGGAAATGGAATACCAGCACGTCGCAATTGATCAGTACGCCCGGCTGATCACTCCCGACTTGCCAGAGTTCGTGACCTATGACTCGAGCATCAACGCCAATATATCGCTCGAATACGGCCAGGCGGCGTTCCGTTTCGGTCACTCTCAACTGCGCGAAACCATCGATGCCCTGGAGAAAAATGCCAGTGGTACCTATGACCTGACCGGCTCGATCACCCACTATGCGCTGGAGCAGGCGTTCCTCAATCCCGGCGGTTTTGCCGAGGTTGGGCCGACGGCCATTGCCTTGGGCATGACCCGACAGATCAGCAATGAAATCGACGAATTCGTCACCCCGGCGCTGCAACAAGGCTTGCTCGGTCAGCCGTTGGACCTGGCGACCATCAACCTGGCCCGTGGGCGTGACCTGGGACTACCCACACTGAACCAGGCGCGTCAGCAGATACACGATGCGCTGATTGCCGAGCGGGCGTCACCGGCTGGCGCACAGCACCACACCAACCTGATCGTGGACGCCTTGACGCCCTATACAAGTTGGAGTGACTTCGCCAACAACATGATTCACCCGGAATCGCTGGTCAATTTCATCGCGGCGTATTCTTTTGATGGGGATAAGGCACATGCCCAGGCGATTATTGATGCCGATGCCTCAGGCTTGACCGTCAATTACGCTGGCGGAAGCGTCACGGCTGAAGAGGCGGCGTATTTTCTTTCCGGCGCCGCAGATGCCAACGGCAATCATGTGGCCGGTTATGACGGATACAACGCGATAGACCTGTGGATCGGCGGCCTGGCGGAAAAACATGTCTACACCGGACAATTGGGCACCACCTTCAACGCCATCTTCGAGGACCAGATGGAGCGGTTGATGGACGGTGACCGCTTCTACTACCTGTTCCGCCTGGATCTGGGCTTGCCAGCAATGACCAACCTCAACGAGCAGGTGGTGACCGAACAATTCAAGGACATCATCGAGCGCACCACCGATGCCCGTCATCTGGCCGGCGATGTGTTTGGTTATGCCGACAGCTACATCGAATTGAGCAACACCGACTCCGGTGCCAGTGACACCGCGTACAAAAGCGAGCACAAGTACGGCACGCTCATCGCGGCAAACCACGTGGGTGTTTACTCGACCGGTGGCGCGGGCGGAATTGGCGGTAACGGTTTGCTGGTCAGCCTGACCAATCCGGAAACGCATACCGCTCAAACCTATATCCGAGACTACCGCCCGGATCAGGGCGAGAACCCTGATGGCACCGCGGCAGTGGGGTACAACTCACACGAAGTGTTGTCTGGCACCGACTACAACGATTGGCTCGACGCCGGTGACGGTGACGATACGATCTACGGCGAAGGTGGCGACGACATTCTGGATGGCAAAGCGGGTGCCGACCATATCTATGGTGGTGATGGCAACGACGTTATCTACGGTGGTGATATCGAAGACTTTCTCGATGGCGGGGAAGGGGACGACATTATCTATGCCGGGACCAGCGCCGGTGCCATCGATGTGGTGATCGGCTCTGGCGGTAACGATCATCTTTATGGCGAGGCCGGAATTGATGAGTTGTACGGTGGTGCCGGCAATGACTACATCGATGCCGGTGGCGACACCGACCTGGTACATGGCGGTGACGGTAACGATGAGATCTACGGCGGCGACGGCCCGGACATTCTGTTCGGTGAAGACGGTGATGACATCATTTCCGGTGGCTCCACCGGCGACCAGGAGTTCGGTGGTGTCGGTGACGACATTCTATTGCCTGGCCTGGGTGGCGCACCGGGTCAGGGGGACGGTGATGAGGCCTTGGGTGACGTGGGTTTCGATATTGCTGCCTTCAGCGATGTGAACATCGCCCTGGATGCAGCGGCAGACCTCAATAACCAAAACATCGTGGCTGCACCAGGCACTGCAGTATTGTTCCAGCCGTTCAACGCCTTGTTGACCAACATTGAAGGCCTGGTCGGCTCTCGATTCAGCGACAGCCGTCCGAACGCGGCGACCCCGTCGAACCCTCTTGCAGGCTTGATCGGCAATGCCACGGAGAACTGGCTGATTGGCGGCAGTGGCGATGATCTCTCCCAAGGGAACGGCGGCAATGACGTGATCGTCGGTGATTCGATCAAGCTCGCCGACTTGAATCACTTGCTCGCCAGCCAGGGCTTCGCACAACATTTTACGGGCCTGCAAGCAACCCGGACGGATTTCATACTGGGTGACAACCACGCAGCCTCCGGTACGGCTGACGGCGCAGCGGATGCGGCACTGTTCAGCGGCAATTTTGCCGACTACAGCATCACCAGGTTCACCGATACCCGGCCGGGGGGAGAGCTGATCACGGCATTCAAAGTGGTGGATCTGCGACTCGGCGCGGCTAACGTCGACGGCACCGATATCGTGACCGGTGTGGAAAAACTGCGTTTCGCCGACCGTACAATCAACCTGAGCCTCGCTAACCAGCTGCCGACCGGTAATGTGGTGCTGTCTGGCTATGCCACCGCACCGACTACCCCAAGTCGCCCGGTGCCGGCCCAATATCGGCTGACGGCCAACATTTCAGCTATCCAGGACGCCGACGGTTTGCCAGGGCCAAGCGGTTTCTCCTATCAGTGGCAAGCACTGGTGGGCGCGACCTGGTTGAGCATAGCTGGAGCGAATGCTTCGACCTTTGCGCCCACTTCGGAACAGTTCGGCCAGCAACTGCGGGTGGTTGCAACTTATACGGACAACATGGGGACGGTGGAACAACTGACGTCGGCCCCGTCAGAGGCGGTCGGGCGTTTCATTGAGGGCAGCAATTTCTTCAGTAACACGCTCGATGGCACCAATTATCAGGACATCCTGATGGGCTATTCGGGCAACGATGTCCTCAATGGTGGCCTGGGTTCCGACTTGCTCGACGGTGGTAGCGGTAACGACACGATGCGAGGTAATGCTGGCAACGATATCTACATGGTCGATGCCAATGGCGATGTGGTCCAGGAGAATGTTGACGAGGGCATCGATACGGTGATGTCTTCTGTGAGCTACACCTTGGGCGCGAACGTCGAGAACCTGACTTTGGTGGGCTCCAGCTACATCAATGGCACTGGCAACGCTCTGGACAATGTCATCCATGGCAACAACAGCAACAACCAACTCAGTGGCCTGTCGGGCAATGACGCGCTCTTCGGTGATGCCGGCAACGATACTTTCCTGGCATCGCTGAACGATGGCAACGACCACTATGATGGTGGCTCGGGAGTCGACACCTATGATTTGTCCTCCACTTCGGCGGCGGCGACGGTCGATCTCATCGCGGGTCTATCAAACAGTGCCCAGACCGGTAGTGATTCACTGACGGCCATCGAGAACGTCACAGGCAGTTCGGGTGACGATCACATTCAAGGCGATGCGGTCAGTAACCTGTTGCAAGGCCAGGGCGGCAATGACTGGATGGATGGTGGTAGTGGTAACGACACACTGGTAGGAGGACAAGGACTGGACAGTGTGTTCGGCGGTGTTGGCAATGACAGTATTCGAGCGTCAGTCAACGATGGCAATGATATCTACGACGGCGGTGCCGACAACGATACCTATGACCTGTCGGGGACATCGGCCAATGCAACAGTCGACCTGTCCACCGGCCTGGCCAGCAGCTCGCAGACTGGCAATGACACGTTGATTGGCATCGAGAATGTCGTCGGCGGCAACGGCAACAACAGCCTGACCGGTGACAACGGCAGCAATACGCTGACCGGGCAGAGTGGTATCGACACTCTGAGCGGCGGTAGCGGTGCCGATACGCTGACCGGTCATGGCAACCGCGATACCCTGATCGGCGGCGCTGGGTCAGACATATTCATGTTCAGTTCGATCAACGACTCGGGTACTTCGGCGACGAGCCGCGACGTGATCACCGACTTTGCACAGGGTACCGACCATATAGATCTGACCCAGATCGATGCTCGGACATCCGGTGCAGGTGCAATCGGCAATCAGGACTTCAACTTCCTGGGCGAGTGGAGCGGAGTTGGCAACGAGTTCAACAATCAAGCGCAATTGAAGTACCACTTCGTCAACGTCGGCGGAGTCGATCACACCTATGTGGAGGGCAATGTGAACAGCGGTAATGGCGCAGACTTCCAAATTGACCTGGTTGGCCATGTGGCCCTGACGGCGAATGATTTCGTCGGCGTGGTGTAAAACTCTCAAGCAAAAACGGCGCCCTGCTTTGAAGAGGGGCGCCGTTTGTATGATGGAGGTGCCAGCTTGGTTTTCTGGGCCAAACACATGTCAGATGTTCCACCGGTGCGATTAAATCCGATTCTCGTATCGGTAGGTATCTGGATTCACCTAACCGAACCCTATGGACATGAGCCATGATTTCTATGTTTCAGCTTCGCCATATCTTCGAATGTGGATTTCAACCGCTCTCTTGTACCTGCACGGTCAACCCGGATGGATCATTGATGATCAAAGTGTTCGATTCGATCTCTGGGCGGATTGATCTACTGGTCACTGCGGTCGCGACTAGCGAGCTAACGTCCAGCAATGCTATTGCAAGCTTGATTGGTGCGCTTCGCTCTGAAATGGCAGCACACCATACAATGGGCACTGTGGTGTTAACGATATAGTAAAGACATATCGTGAATCGCACCGGATCCTCTATCCAAAATGGCTGCTTCGAGGGCGAATCAATTTTCATTGATCTTGAAAAGCATGAAAGGGAGCCGGTCTGAGTCAGGCATCCAAAATCACCGAAAAGCCCACAAAAAAGCCTGCCTGGTGCGGGCTTTTTGTTGTCCATGGTTGCCGAGATTGACCTGGCGAACCGCAGGCTTCTAAAAAAGCTGAGACTGGTTGCATGGGGCGTTTCCTATGCATGCTGCTTGTGCAGTTCCAGCGTAAGCGTCTGGTGAATATATCTTGGCATTGCTCTCATCCCCGTGCTGGCACAGCTGGGGAGCCTTCATCATTGAGTTATCCATTAGTTTGATTTTGATCAACCTCTCGATTGCTTTGCTAGCTAGACTGAAAACCAACATGACGTAATAAGTCGAGGTTGTACTTCATGTACTGGTTCCGCCGTCACCGCCAAAGCCTATTGCACCTTACCCTCGTGGTATGGGTGTTAGCTGTGGTCGTGATGGCAATCCAGGGTTGTTTGGTGCAACCCGATCACAATATCGCCGCGCCACATCATGCCGAGCAATACGTGGTAGTAGATGACCATGCTCAACACACCAGTGGTTGCCTTCAAAACTGTGAGGCCACTGCTACGGCGATAAAACCTGTATTGCAGACTCCAGCATTAGACCCCATCCAGTGGACCGCCCTTTTACTGTTAACTGCGGCAGTAATAATGGTGCTTGATCCCGAGAGAAAATCCTCCTTTGCCGCTCTTGCACTTAAGCGCCCCGCACCGCCGGAAGGCCCAGTCCGCCTGACTTTCGTCCGTTTCAACGATTAACCCCTACCTCCGAGTGGCACAGCACTGGGTGCTGCGTTCTGCTGCACCGTTTTTTCGTGCCTCAGTTAGTCCTGCTTATCCCCTCACAATTTCAGGAGTTCATCATGCATAAGCATTCCAAGTTCGTTCTAGCTGCCGTCTTGGCTAGCAGTGCACTCATGGCCTTTGCCGAGGATGCGCATCACCCAGCCGACGCACCAGGCGACGCAACCGAGAGCACAGCCCCAACGTCGACCGCCGTGACTCAAGCCATGGCTGAGCAAATTGAGAAAATGCAGGCTGCACATGACAAAGCGGCTGCGGCTAAAACTCCCGCTGAGCGCCAGGCCGCCATGCAAGAGGGCATGAAAGCAATGAAGGACAGCATGGCCATGATGCGCAAGGAGCAGAGCGCGATGGGCTGTATGAACATGTCTGGAGCTAAGGATGGTGGAGGCAAAGGGATGATGGACATGATGATGCAGATGATGGAGCAGCAGTCGTCCATGATGGAAATGCCAATGAAAAAGTAAACGTGCAGTAGAACTGCTGCAAATCACAAAGCACTGGTGCTGGCTGGGGTAACGCAGACCCCAGCCGTCTGATGTGTGTTGTTAAAGAATCCAGCATGGCGAAGCCACTGACTGAGCCGACGCTGATGACTCCTTGGCGGCAGGAGGTTGATATGGATCACGAACCACAAGCGGACAACAGCCAGAGCCGCGAGATGTTCTGGGCCATGGGCACTATTCACAGCGCCTTACAGCCAACTGAGCGCACCACACACGTGCAGAGCGCCTTACCCTACCTGCAACTGGCAACCTGCCTACTTGTGTACCTGTTTATGCCTCACGACCACGGCGATCATCAGCGAAGGCGCGAACTGCAAACACACCAGGCAAGTGAGGAGCATCAACCATGAACCATACTCAATCAGCCTACGGTCTCTGGTCGCTGGTCATCATCAACTCATTAGTGTTTATCTTGTTCGCCTTCAGCTTCACCCGGCCCAAGACGAGCCGCGATTGGCGCTCCTTCGGCATGTTCTCGGCATTTCTGGTGGCACTATTTACAGAGATGTACGGCTTCCCGCTGACTATCTACCTGTTGATGCCCTGGCTCACTCGTAGCTTCCCTGGCATCGACTTCCTCTCGCACGACGCGGGGCATTTGCTCGAAACAGTGATGGGGTGGGAGGTCAATCCACACTGGGGTCCATTCCACATTGTCAGCAACCTGCTGATCGCCGGCGGCTTCTGGTTATTAGCGGCCGCCTGGCGTGTGCTCTACAAGGCCCAAAGTACTGGGCAACTAGCGCTTGAGGGCCCTTATGCGAGGATCCGTCACCCACAGTACGCCGGCTTCGTGCTGATTATGTTTGGCTTTTTGTTGCAGTGGCCGACATTGATCACCTTGGTGATGTTTCCAATCCTCCTGGTGGTCTACGCCAAGCTGGCGAAGCGCGAAGAGCGGGAGATGCTTACGCATTTCGGCGATGCCTACCGAACTTACTGTGAGCAGACTCCGGCATTCCTGCCCTGGTCAACCCCCCACAGCCCCAACACTCCTACTGGTGCCCCTCCAAGCTCAGGAAAACAACCATGAACGCTCCCTGGAAAACCGGCATTTCTCTGGCCTTGACCATGGCCATTTCCTACACCATTTGTGCGTTGCTCTATGCGCTATGGCCGGCGCAGGGTATTGCCTTTCTCAACGCCTTGTTTCATGGACTCGACTTCGGTCGTCTTCAAACTCCGCAAGACTACAGTGTGACGACTTTCGTCGGACCACTGCTGGTTTTGAGTGTATGGGGCGCGGTGGTCGGTACCTTGTTTGCGTGGCTGTCCGCCAAGCTCCATGGCAGGCCTTGATAGCCGCTTCGAGTAGGAGGCCGCGATGAGCGAATCACACATGCAGCACAGCCAGCACCAGCAGGCGCTTGCATCAGGGAAAATGGCGAAGGATCCGATCTGCGGGATGATGGTTGATACGACCATGGCGTTGTCACGAGAACGTGGCGGGCGCACCTATTACTTTTGCAGCGATAGCTGCGTGCGCATCTTCGAGTCGCCAGAAAATGAACTGAAGGCGATGAAAACCCGCGTGACTATCGCCCTGACCGGTGTACTGGCCTTGGCGCTGCTGCGTGCTGGCGCCTTCATCGCGCTGGCCGCGGGTGCCACATTGCTGACGTGGGTGCCGATCCCGGCGCTCCCTTGGTTCACGTGGGGTATCTGGCTATTCCTGCTGGTAACACCGGTGCAGTTCATCGGTGGCTGGAGTTTTTATAAGGGGGCGTGGAACGCCATTCGTACCCGTAGTATCAACATGGATTTTCTGGTCGCCCTCGGCACGTCGGTCGCCTATTTCTACAGTGTCGCGGTGTTGTTCTTCCCTGGCGTCCTTCCGGTCAAGGTGGCCGAGCGCGACGTCTATTTCGAGGTGTCGGCGGTCATCATCGCCTTCGTACTGCTTGGCAGGTACATGGAGGAGATCATCAAGAGAAAATCCTCAGCAGCGGTACGGCGCTTACTTGATCTCAAGCCTGCGATCGCGCATGTGATTCGTGACGGGCAAGAGGTCGACTTGCCCGCTGAAAACGTCATGGCTGGCGAGTTCCTGGTAGTCAAGCCTGGCGAAAAAATCCCCACCGATGGCGATGTCAGTGAAGGTCAGTCAACGGTGGATGAGTCCATGCTGACCGGCGAGTCGATGCCGGTCGATAAACATCCAGGCAGTCCGGTGATCGGAGGCACGCTCAATGGCAGTGGCGTGTTCACTTTCAAGGCGAGCCGGATCGGTGCCGACACCGCACTGGCGCAGATCATCAAGATGGTCGAAGAGGCGCAGACCAGCACGGCACAGATCCAGCGGTTGGCCGATCAGGTCACGGGCTACTTTGTACCGGCGGTGGTGACCGTCGCGATACTGGCTCTGATCGGCTGGTCTGTTGCGGGGAGCTTTGCGCAGGGATTGTTGGCCTTTATCGCGGTGCTGATCATTTCCTGCCCCTGCGCCTTGGGTGTGGCGACGCCCGCCGCGTTAATGGTCGGTGTTGGCAAGGGGGCCGATAACGGCATCCTTATCCGCGGCGGCGAAGTGCTGGAGCGGGCAGAAAAACTGAGTACGGTGGTGTTTGACAAAACCGGCACTATTACCCGAGGAGAACCCAACGTAACCGACGTGATCGCGCTGGGTACAGCGTTGGAAAACGAGGTCTTGATGCTCGCCGCTGCCGTGGAGGCCGGTTCAGAACATCCACTCGGCGCTGCGATAGTTCGCGCCGCCCGGCATCGCGGCATCAGCCTGCCGAAAGCGAGTGGCATCAATGGGATCGCCGGTCACGGCATCGAAGGCAGGATCGACAATCGCACAATCTGGCTGGGCAATCGGCGTTTATTCGCCCGCCAAGGCATTTCGACCGAGGCTGCCGAGGAGCACCTCATCCGTCTGGAAGCCGATGGCAAGACCGCCATGCTGGTCGGAGTCGATGACCGTTTGGTCGGTGTGATTGCTGTGGCCGATACCATTAAACCTGAGGCGGCTGAAGCCGTTGCGGCGTTGCAGGCAAGCGGCATCAAGGTCGTGCTGCTAAGCGGCGACAACCACCGTACTGCCGAAGCGGTTGCACGCCAGGTGGGTATCGAGCGAGTGATTGCCGAGGTCTTGCCGGACGACAAGGCCGCAGTGATCCGTCAATTGCAAAGCGAAGGGCAGGTCGTGGCCATGGTGGGCGATGGTGTCAACGATGCACCTGCCCTGGCCACCGCGAATATCGGCATCGCCATCGGCTCGGGTTCCGATGTAGCCAAGGAGACCGGCGGCATCATCTTGCTCAAGAACGATGTACGTGACGTGGTCAGCGCGATCAAGCTGTCGCGCGCAACGATGGTCAAGATTAAACAAAACCTGTTCTGGGCGTTCATCTACAACAGCATTGGCATTCCAATCGCGGCATTTGGACTGCTTAACCCCATTATCGCCGCCGCCGCTATGGCACTTAGCTCCTTGTCTGTGATCGCCAACTCCGCGCTGCTGAAACGTGCCCGTATTGGCTTAAGTCTGGAGGCCGGATCATGCTCGCGATGATCACACCTGCGATAGCGTTCCAGCAAAATTGGAAGTGTCTTTGCGTTATGACCGTCCCTCCCGTTCCCTCAAAGGAGTGCCATCATGAATCAACATAACTTGCCCCAGCACCGCGCAAGGGGTACCAACTGGTACTTTTTAGGTTTCCTTGCCATCGTCGGTTATTTCCTATTCACCGAGCACAGGGCTCACGTCATTCCGTATCTGCCATTCCTGCTACTACTGGCCTGTCCACTGATGCATTTTTTCATGCATCGTGGGCATGGGCATAGCGGACATGAACACAATAAGAGTGGCGAACACGGCAGTTGCTGTGGCCACCAACGCACCAGCGCTCGCAATAGCCAGGAGTATGAGAACGATGGTCTACCCGATGACAAGACGAAATAGTGGGCCGTATGCCTACATTAAGCCTGGCCATCCGGAAAACACACCTTTGCGCAGCCAAACCATCCACGCGTAACTCGAACTAACCTGTAGAAGGTGACTTCGGTGACCTTCTCAGGATGTGACATGAAGCGCTTATGGCCTCTGCCGCTCGATCTGCGCGTACTTATTCTCTTTTTTGTCCTGCTGTCAGTGCTTGCCACTCTCAGCAACAGCCTTATTGTTGCCTACCGGGTCCAGCGAGATGCGCTGATTCATTTGACGCTCGAGTCCAACAGCGCCTATGCCGCCAAAGTAGCCTCGAGCATTGGAGCGTTTCTTCAATCGGCGCAGGGACGAATGAGATACAGCGCGGGCGTCCTGGCAGCTCATTGGGATGAGCCAGAAGCGCTCCAAGCCGAGGCAAATCGCTTGCAACAGCAGGATGCGGACCTCAATGCGATTACCATAGCCGATGCTAGTGGCAAGGTTCTACAGACGGCACCAGAGGTTCTGAAAGCCGAGGGTTCCGCGTTGGATTCGGCGAGCCTGCAGCAGGCCCTCAGAGAGCACAGCCCCTTAGTCAGCTCAGCCTATACCTCGGCCTCCGGCCATTTGGTCGTATTCATTTCCCAGCCGATCGTCAGTGCATCGGGCCAGTTTCTCGGCGTGATCGGCGGCTCCGTCTATCTCATGCAGCAGAGCGCTTTGCATACGATAATAAGCAGGCATTTCCACCATGAAGGCACCTTCGTATTCGTTACCGACGGGAACCGGCGTCTTCTGTATCACCCCGACCAGCATCGAATCGGCGAAATTCTCGACCCGAGCAAGATGGTGGACGCGGCGTTGCGGGGCGAGCACGGGGCGATGGAAGTTCCGAATGACAAGGGAGGCCAGTTGCTGGCCGGCTACGCACAGGTACCGGATGCACATTGGGCAGTGGTAGCACTTCAACCTCGGGAGCGAGCGCTCGCTTCACTGGCCCCCATGATGGGTCTCATCATCATGGGAATGGTTCCAGCAGGTATCGTGGGATTGGGGTTGATTCTGGCCGGCACTACCCTAATATCGCGGCCGCTGCGCCAGCTATCGATCGTTGCTACCCAGTTGACGGCCCCAGAAGCCGAGAGCCAATTGCTGCGCGTGCAAGCCTGGTACCGCGATGCCTCTGCTATCCGGCGAGCCCTTCTCAGCGGTGTAAAACTTATTCAACAAAAGCTTGGGCTTCTCCGTCGTGAAGCACTGAGCGACTCCCTGACCGGTCTTGCGAATCGAAGGGCCATGGTGGGCCTCCTGGAGATGTTGACGCAGACGGAACAGCCATACGCCGTACTCTCCTTGGACATCGATCACTTCAAGTGCGTGAACGATACCTTCGGCCACTATGCTGGAGATTCAGCGCTCAAGCACATCGCCGAGATTCTTAAACGCAATTCAAGAGCCAGCGACCTGGCCTGCCGGGCGGGGGGTGAAGAATTCGTATTGATAATGCCAGAGACGTCGATGACCATCGCGAAAACCATCGCGGAACGGATTAGGGATAACGTGGCGTGCAGCGATGTGCCTTCGGTAGGCAAGCTGACGCTTTCTATCGGAGTGGCCTGTCGAGAGGAGGCGTCGACCTCCGATTCGGTATTGAGACTAGCCGATGAAAGGCTTTATCTGGCCAAGCAGAACGGGCGAAACAGAGTTGTGACCTGTTAGCTACCGGCGTCAGTGCCACGGCGAATGCACCGGTCTCGGCCTGGACCGATCGTCACCCACTGGGTTAAAGCCAATACAGGAGCGCAATGGTATACAACCAGCCGATGCTGAGGGTGATAACCAGGTAGACCATCGCGAACACCAGAGCGTCACTCCACATGATACGAACCTCCCAAAACCACGGTTTGAGACGCGTTAGAGGGCGTTTGATAAACCGAAAAAACCGGGGTCAATCCGTACCACTGCATCCGTGCTGCTCATGGAACGGAGGGGACCTCATCGTGCCAAACGAACAGAACACACAGCAGTCACCAGGGTTCGGGCGCAGCAGAATCGACCTCAAGGGTACTCACACCGCGCAACTTCTCCCGCGGTCTCTTGACCGTGATCGAACAGGCCAACAGGTCATTTCCTGACCGTCTGGCCTGATGGTTTCCGCTGGAGCCGCCAGCGCGACGATGGTCTGGGCGGCGAGGGCGGCGATCAGCAGTTGGCGTATGGCGACGCTTCTTCAATCAAGGTAGGGCATAGAGCTTGAACAACATCCGGGATGTGTCGCTGACACCCCCTAAATGTTTGTCGTATGCCTGTTCAATTGCACCACTACGGTACATTTCGCTTAGCGCGCCATCGACCAGTAGCCGGAAGTTTTCATCGTCCCGATCGACCATCATTGAGGTCGTTGCGTACTCAAAAATGCGATCGAGCAGTACAAGATTCCCGGTGGCGTATTGGTCGGCGAGGTCATGTTTAAGCATCGTGCGCTCGGCGAAGAAAACATCTGCCTTGCCATCGGCAACACGCTGGAGACCCGCGGCAGTGTCTTGCACCGTGACGAGCGTGGCGACCACCCCTAAGGCTCGCATTTGTTGATTTATCCACTGTTCGGTGACACCGCCAGCGATCGTGGCATAAGTCATGTTGGCCAATGCGCGATTGATGTCTGTGCGCCAGGTCGGGCCGGTTTTGGCCACATCACCGTTCAGAACCTTGAGCAGCGCGTTAGACGCTTTTTTGTTGACTACGGCCGATAGGCCGGCTGTGTAGACTGGAATTGAGTAGCTGACTGTTTTGCGACGCTCCAGTGTTACGGGTGTCGGTGTGCAGAGAATGTCGACTTTTCCAGTACTGACGGCGCTGATTTCTTCGCCCAATTGAACTGGCTGATAACGAACTTGTAATGAGGGCAGGTTCAACTCGGTTTTTATTGTGTTGAATATGTCCTGACAGAGGTCGATTGCATATCCGCTGGCCTTGTCACCCGCCTGGGTACTGAACGGTGCGAAGTCAGGCACATACCCCAGAACCACTGAATTACTGTTGCGCACCCGTTCAAGAGTGTCGGCTCCGGCGATTGCAGGTGCCAGGGAAAGCAGGCAGACAAGAAGCAGATTGGCGGCTTTGGTCGGTTGAGCGCTCATTCTCATTCTCCCGTCACGTATTTGAATTGATCAGCGATTGTCCATCGTTCAAATTACTTCTGGCGAAACTACCCACACGCTACATGGCATCTTGTACAGCAGATGTTCCACAGTGCTGCCGACCAACCGCTCCATGGCGCGATGACCTACGCGCCCCATGACAATGACATCAGTGTCATAACTCCCGGCATAGCTGCAAAGCACCTTGGCCGGATTGCCCATGATCATGTGCTGGCGCTCCGGCGCAATTCCGTTGCGCTCCGAAAGCTTGCGGAACGCGTCGGCTTGAGCGTCGAACAGGGTCTTGGCTTTGCTCGAAGAAAAAAATGCAGAGCCATTACTGAAGCCGCATTCATCTGCGCTGATGGATGAAAGGTCATGGGCGTAGACTACGTCGAGCTCGGCATTGCAGGTGGTGGCCAGTTTGGATGCTTCGCGCAGAATCCTGTCGTTGAAACCTTCGTATTGGTCATCACAATGAAAAGGGTCGACAGCAGCGACGATTTTGCGCGGCAATGCGTGGTGCATATGACTGACAAAATGCAGCGGAACGGGGCATTCGCGCAGCAGGTGGATATCTAATGGGGTGAACATCAGGCGTGACAGCAGAGACTCGTTTTCTAGCGCCTTGATCAATACAGCCATCGGCTGTTCTTTGAGATGAATGAGGATTTCCGGCAAAGGCCTCTCCACCCAGACCACTTCAGTGGTGACGTGAACCCCGATTTTGCGCAACGGTCTAGCTTGGTCTTCAAGCCATTGGCGATGGCGCTCAACATAGCCCAAACGCATTTGTTCCCGTGCTTGTTCGTTGACCATTCCAGCAGTCGCCAACCCTTCGAGGTAATCGAACGCTACGATGTGCAGTGCCGCGTCCGAGGCCTTGGCCAGTGCGGCAGCCCGGTCGAAGGCGGGACTGTTCTCCATCAACGGCGAGACGATCAGCATGAAACGTGATTGATCAGACATGTCAGATCTCCGGCAGGTAATCGCCAATCTCTTGCTGCAATGGCTGCAGTGTTGGGCAGTGAAGCCTTGTACTTATGCTGCTTCGAGCCAGGGCGAGGAGGTTGATATTTGTCAAATGGAATGAGGAGAGATGATGTGGCCCGACGTGCGGTTGCTCGGGTCTCGTCCAGTGACGAAATTGTTGACCATTATCAATCTTTCGTCCGTCACTCCGGCGCAGTCTTTGAACTCGTGCTGAGCTTTGACTTACGTGCGGCAAAGAAGGGATCGCCATGGCAACCATGAAAGCGGCAGTTTTCGTTGAACAGAACCGGATCGTGCTGGAAGAAAAACCTATTCCTGAAGTCGGGCCCCAGGACGCATTGATCCGTATCACCACCACGACTATTTGCGGCACCGACGTGCATATCCTGCGTGGTGAATATCCGGTAGCCAAAGGCCTGACCGTTGGCCACGAGCCGGTAGGCATCATTGAGCGTCTAGGTTCGCAGGTGCGCGGTTTTGTCGAAGGGCAGCGGGTGATTGCCGGAGCCATCACGCCTAGTGGACAAAGTTATGCCTGCCTGTGTGGTTGCGCCTCCCAGGATGGACCAGATACCCGCCATGGTTTCCGGGCCATTGGGGGCTGGAAATTTGGCAACATTATCGATGGCTGCCAGGCCGAGTACGTGCTGGTACCAGACGCCATTGCCAATTTGTGCCCGATTCCCGACGGGCTCAGTGACGAGCAGGTGTTGATGTGCCCAGACATCATGTCCACCGGTTTTTCCGGGGCTGAGCGGGGCGAGGTGAGCATCGGCGATACGGTTGCCGTGTTTGCCCTTGGACCAATTGGCCTGTGTGCGGTAGCGGGTGCACGACTTAAAGGCGCGACGAAGATCATTGGCGTCGATACCGTGGCTGAGCGGATGGACGTCGCGCGACGATTGGGCGCGACTCATGTCGTCAACTTCAAGGATGGTAACGTGGTCGATCAGATCATGGCCCTGACCGATGGTCGGGGTGTCGATGTGTCCATCGAAGCATTGGGGACACAGGGGACGTTCGAATCCGCGCTGCGGGTATTGCGTCCGGGTGGCCGACTATCCAGCCTCGGTGTGTACTCCAGCGATCTACGAATTCCCCTCGATGCCTTTTCCGCCGGGTTGGGCGACTACAGCATCGTTACCACCCTGTGCCCCGGTGGCAAGGAACGCATGCGCCGCTTGATGGCGGTGGTGCAGAGCGGTGGCGTGGACCTTTCGCCGCTGGTGACTCATCATTTCAAACTCGATGATATCGAGGCGGCTTATGAGTTGTTTGCCCACCAACGGGACGGAGTGATGAAGGTTGCGATTACGCCGTAAGGGTGTGCGGGGCGAATTTCGACGTCGAACGGAGGTATCTATGATCATTGATATCACGCAGAGTCCGACAAGCCATTGCTGGGTCGTGCACATGGATGCCCTGGAAGTGAAATTCCATAGCCTAAGCAAAGCACAGGCTTTCGTTGACCAACTCAAGGCACGAATCGAAGCTCCGCATGCTTGGCCGATGCCCTTGGGCCGAGCAGCCTATACCAGACTGATGCCTGACCATCGAACGGCCTACCTCAAGGACGAACAGGCTCGTGCCGACCTCGTTAAGTAACGATGTGGGCCAGCAATGGGCGGGACTCATGCCGATGAGAACCCAATGAACGAAACATTCGGGATGGCGGGTGCGGCTGCTGCGCTGGGGATTGGCATGCTCATCGGCCTTGAACGCGAACGGCACAAGGGGCAGGAGGAGACCCGTGCTTGTGCCGGTTTGCGGACGTACGCGATCACGGCATTGTTGGGTTATGTGGCGATGCAGCTCGGTGGCAACCTGCTGATAAGCATCGTCGCGATCATCTTGGGGGTGTTGGTCACCGTAGCGTACTGGCGGAGCTTGGGCGATGACCCCGGTGTGACCAGTGAAGTAGCGTTGCTCAGTGTCTTGGTGCTGGGTGGGCTGTGTGGCTCAAGACCTACGCTGGCGATTGCCATCGGCGTGGCGATCGCGGGGCTGCTGGCCTATCGACAGAAGTTGCACTATTTCGCCCGCAGTCAATTGACCGATGCCGAGCTGGGTGACGGGCTGATCCTGCTGACCGCAGCGCTGGTCGTGTTGCCCCTGGCGCCGGACCGTTTTATCGGCCCCTACACTGCCATCAATTTGCGTACCATTTGCACACTGACCGTATTGCTAATGGCAGTGGGGGCAATTGGGCATATTGCTGTTCGTACCCTGGGCACCCGTTACGGTTACGCAATCAGCGCCATTGCCTCCGGTTTTGCCTCCAGCACCGTGACGATTGCTGCGATGGGCCACCTCGTCGCGCGGCAACCCGAGAACACGAAAGTACTGAGCGCGGCAGCGATATTGTCCAATATGGCCACCGTCACTCAGGTCGGTCTGATCCTGGGGACGGTCGACCCCGGTTTTCTACGCCACATGTGGGGGCCTCTGATAGGCGGCGCTATTGCAGCAGCGCTATATGGCTTATTTCTAATGTTCCCCAAACCGGCGACCAGCGCCAACCAGCCGATCAAGGTCGGCGGCGCGTTCAACCTCAAACTGGCCCTGATCGTCACCTTAGCCATGACCGGCATCACTTTTGTTTCGTCCATGATGCTCAGTCATTTCGGCCAGGTGGGGGTAATGCTGACGGCCATGTTCACCGGTTTTGCCGATGCGCATGCCTCGACGGCGTCGATTGCCAGTTTGGCCAAGTCCGGCCAGCTGTCATTCGATGCCATTGTCGGCCCGGTGCTGATTGCGATCAGCAGCAACTCCATCAGTAAATGCGTGGTGGCGTGGGTCAGCGGTGGGCGACGGTTCGCCGCCTACGTGATTCCGGGCCAGGTGTTGCTGACGCTGGCGATGTGGGCGGGCATGGGGGTGTCCTGATGGAAATCGCACGCATAACTGATAAAAATCAAGTGGTCAGAACAGCTGGCAATCAATCTGTAGTTCTACTACTGGATTGAAATGGCCGCGTGCCGAGGTGTCCCATGTCGCAGACTCAACGTTTACTCTTGATCGCCCCTTCTGCCATGAATCGTACCCCGGCATTCGACCGGGCCGCGGCGTTGGCGCTGGCGATGCATTTGCCGTTGCACATCGTGGCGTTCGACTATTCAGAGGCCTTGGCGGTAGCAGGGATGTTCGCTCCGGAACAATTCAGCGTGGCCCGGGACGGCTATCTGAAAACCCATAGCCAATGGCTCGCGGATCAGGCCGGATTGATGAGCAAGCATGGTGTCGAGGTCACCAGCGAGGTGGTATGGGTACAGCATCCGTACGAGGAGATCCTGCACTTTATCCACGAGATGCCGCTGACACTGATTATCAAGGACGCCCAGGAAGAGTCGTTGCTCAAGCGCGTGTTTTTCGAGCCGCTGGATTGGCAACTGCTGCGTGAGTGTCCGGTGCCGGTGCATCTGGTGACCACGCCTCTAAATCCTCGGCCACGTAACGTACTGGCGATTATTGATGTGCTGCGCGATGAGGATCAGGACCGTGTGTTTAACGATCAGATTATCGACGCTGCGGCGAAACTGGCGGCGGTTTGTGATGCCAGTCTTGAACTGCTGCATGTGTATGACTGGACGGCTGTATACGCCCAGGACATGGGCTTCGGCGCATTGCCGCTGGCCACCGCGATATATGAAAGGTTAGGGACAACTCAGCATGAGACGTTTGCGGCTATTGCTGAACGCCACGGCGTGCCTCCAGAACATCGGCACTTCATCGAAGGTGCACCGGTGCCGAGTATTTGTGAATTCACCGCCGACCACGGCACAGATGTCATCGTCATGGGCACGGTGAAACACAAGGGTTTGAGCAAACTTTTAGGCACCACGGCCGAGCAACTCTTGCATAGGGCGCCGTGCAGTGTCCTGGCGATAAAGCCGGGGCGAATGCTGCAGTCCTGAGGCCTGGATCGCCCCGCAATGGACCGTTGGCCGGAACATTGCGGGGCGATTTTTTACAGGTAAAGACGATGGATGACCTGACGGGTGTCATCAGGATCATTGTGTCTCTCGAAGTGCAGTGCCTTAGCCAGGTCGCGCATCGGGACATTGCTGGCAGCGTCCACCGAATACATCTGGCGATACCCGTTCCGGCGGGCGGCCTTGATCAGATGCTCCATCAGCAATGTGCCCAGGCCCAGGTGCGTCCATTCATCGGCGACCGTGACGGCGCATTCACATTCATGTTCCCCGGTAGCCGCGTAGCGGCTGATGCCGATCTCGATCAGTTGACCGTTGTCGTGGACCAGGGCGACGTAGGCCACGCGCTGTTTATTGTCGGTATCCATCAACTGGTTGAGCATCTCAGCGCTAGGCTCGTTGATCTGCGCGAGAAAACGCATGTGCCGGGATTCGGGAGACAACCGTTTGATGAAAGCATATTCACGGTCGCGATCCGTTTCCGTCAGTGGCCGAATCAGCACGTGGCGGCCGTCCCTGAGCGCCTCGATCCAGTATTGACCGTCGACCTTGGCGTAGGCTGCCGCAGCCCGATCATTGTGTTCTTTAATGGTGAGCATGAGGTGTTCCTCCAGTGCGGTTTAAAAGGTGATCGGGCGGCACAAAGCCACGTTTGGTTCCTTTTTACGCTGCTGTCTGCGCTGGAATTTGATTTGGATCAGAGACTGGTGTTGGGGGCATCAATGCGTGTGTATTTGATGTAAATCAACCCGCATGAGGTTTCAGCGCGCAGTGTTTAAGCATGCCGGCATGTGAGACCGGGGTCGAACGGAGGTGTGTGATGAGTCAATATCAACGGTTGCTGTTGATCGTCGATCAAAGCCTGCAGCAGTCTCCCGCCATGCAGCGTGCCGTTGCGTTAGCCAAGGCAGCCGGGGCAGTTCTGGATGTGCGGGCCTTTGTAGAGCCGGTGCCGGTGGTTCATTTGTGGGAGGAAAAAATCGACGACGCAGAGCAGCAGCGCTATCTGCATCGCTACCGCCGTTGGGAGACCGAAGAGCTCGATCGGCTCAGCGACCTGGGGCTGGATGTGACGGTCAAGGCCATTTTCACTACCCATCCGCTGCTGGACATTTTGAAGACAGTCGAAGATCTCAAGCCTGACCTGTTGATCAAGGATGTCGCCCTGGAACCAGTGCTCAAGCGAGTTTTCATTACCCCGCTCGATTGTCACTTGTTGCGTGAGTGCCCGGTCCCTACGCACCTGGTCAATCAAGTCCGTTACAGCTTGCCGCATCGGATCGTGGCCGCAGTGGACCCGTTCGATCCGTCGACACAAATCAGCGGTTTGAACGACACCATCATCCAGACCGCCAATGTCCTGGCTCTGCAATGCGATGCGCCGCTGCACTTGCTGTACGCCTATGATTTGTCGCCTGTTTTCAACAGCGACGCCCCGCTGGCCGGTGGCGGTTGGGGCGTGGACTTCATCGAGGAGATACGTCAATCCTTGCACCAGGCGTTTGTTACACTGGCGGAGCGGTACGGCGTGCCGCCTGAACGACGCCATTTCGTCATGGGGCTGCCGGTGCCGGTGATCAGTGGATTTGTCGAAGAGTATTTGGCCGATGTTGTAGTGATGGGCGCTGTGCACAGGGTAGGGATCGACCGGCTGATCGGCAGCAATACAGAGCGGGCGTTGTACTCGGTTCCGGGGAGCATTCTGGCGGTCAGGCAGCACGTCAGGGGATGAGCACGATTGCACCGTTGAATTGCCCGGTTCGCAATCGTTCCAGTGCCTGATTGGCATCGTCGAGGGCAAAACAGGTGACGTCGCTGTGTACCGGTGTGTGCTGCAACTCCTCGAAAAATGCCGTGCCGTCGTCGCGGGTCAGATTGGCCACCGATCGAATACTGCGCTCGCCCCACAAAAGGCGATAGGGAAAGGTTGGAATGTCGCTCATGTGAATACCGGCGCAAACCACGCAGCCCCCCTTGACGGTGACGGCCAGTGCCAGCGGCACCAGCGCCCCGACCGGGGCGAAAATAAGACTGGCGTCGAGCAGGTGCGGCGGCGGCTGATCCGAAGGTCCGGCCCATTCGGCGCCCAATGAACGGGCATAAGCCTGGCCCTCGCTGTCATCTGGACGGGTGAAGGCATATACAATCTGTCCGCGTGCACGAGCGACCTGGATGGCCAAATGTGCCGCGGCACCAAAACCATAAAGGCCCAGATGGTGGGCGCCCTTGGCCATTTGCAGGGCTCGAAAGCCAATCAGGCCGGCACACAGCAACGGAGCAGCCTGCGCATCGGAAAGCGCTTCGGGTATCGGAAAGCAAAACCGTGCGTCGGCGATGGTGTACTCGGCATAACCTCCGTCCAGATGGCAACCGGTGAAGCGGGCTTTATCGCAAAGGTTCTCTCGGCCCGAGCGGCAGAACACGCAGTGTCCACAGGTCCAGCCCAGCCAGGGAACGCCCACCCGCCGACCGATCCACTCGGGCGCGACGTCGGCACCGACTGCCGAGACTTCGCCGACAATTTCATGTCCCGGCACCCGCGGCAGTCGCGCTTGGGGCAGCTCGCCATCCACCAGGTGCAGATCGGTGCGGCACACACCGCAGGCCAGGACCTTGATCAACAATTGCTGTGAGCCAGGCGTGGGTATAGGGCGCTCTTCGGGTTGTAATGGTTGGCCGGGACGATGCAGGACCATGGCACGCATGAAGACTCTCCAGGGGCAGGTGTCACCTCAGGTGACGATGGCATCCCTCGATCAGTTGCTTGAGCCCATCCATGTTCTGAATGTTGACTTCGCGTCCGGTTATTTGCACGAGTCCCAGGTCACGCAGGTGCGCGATGCCCCGGCAGATGGTTTCGAGGCGCAGACCCAGGTAGGAGCCGATTTCCTCCCGACGCATTTTCAGCACGAAGCTGCTGGACGAATAACCCCGCGTATTCAAACGTTGCGACATATTCAACAAAAAAGCGGCCAGGCGTTCATCCGAGTTCATGGCGCCGTGCATCATCAGCATGTCGTGATCGCGAACGATTTCACGGCTGAGGATTTTGTTCAGGTTGTGCTGCAACGAAGGCAGTTCTCGGGCAAGTTTTTCCAGGTGCGTGAAATGAATGGGGCAGACCTCGCTGTCCTCCAGTGCAACGGCATTACAGGCATACAGATCGGTGCTGATGGCGTCCAGACCGAGCATTTCACCAGGAATCTGAAATCCCGTGACTTGCTCGCGACCATCGATCGAAAGCACGCTGGTCTTGAACGAACCGACTCGGACGGCATAAAGCGAGCGCAGCGGATCGCCTGCGCGGTAGAGAGCTGCGCCTTTTTTGACCTTAAGTCGTTGCATGATCAGTGTGTCCAGACGCTCGATTTCCACACCAGTCAGGCCAAGCGGTAGGCACAACTCCAACACGCTGCAGTTGGCACATGCAGACTTAAGGTAGTGACTTTGAGGCGGCTTGGCTTCAGACATTATCTGTATGCCCCCGTATAACTGGAGTAAGCATAGGCGCTCAAACAGCTCTGATAATCACTAGATACAACTTATTGGGGATGTAAGAGACGAACGGGGAAAGAACCTCCCCGTCGGTTGAGGTGTCGGACCGCTTATCTATAGCCTGCTTTTAGCGGTCGACAATTGAATCTGATATGGGTGGAGAAGGGGATTATTTTCGCCTCCAGTACTTCTGCATCTCCAGAAACAGAAAAGATGCAGTCCAGGTGATGAGTACCAGCCCGGTCAGGGCCTGCAGGCCGGTCAAGTATTTGAGGTGGCCCACCGGCGAAATATCGCCGAAGCCGATCGTCGTGTACGTCGTGAAGGAAAAGTAAACGCAGTCCATCAGCGAACCGTCGAAGTTACCCGTCAGGCTACCCCAACTACCAGAGTGCACCATCAGGTAGTAGACCAACGCGAAGCACCAGACCTCAGTTGCGTGGGCCAGCAGTGCGCCGAATACCCCGACGACAATTCTAAAGCGGCTCCACAGCTTGAGCCGGGGTAGCCAATCATTAAGGCGTAGCAGACATTCGTAATGGATCACTACGACGATTATGACCACCAACGTATTGATCAACGCGACTGCCAGCATGGCGGATCTCCAGCGGTGGCGGGCTGGAATTCGGATTATTCCAGACTGGGTTTACGCAGGCTCAAGTCGCTCACGATGACCTCCTCTGTGAGGTCCGATCGTTATGGCGAATTGTGATGGCCTGTCTGTGTTTTTCTACGCCTGAGAACAGGAAAGTCGTTGAGGTAAATCAACAATGGTTTCATGAGCCGAAAGGAAGTGCGTTGCCAGCAATAGCCAACGATTTAGTTGATAAAAATCATAGTTCCCGCCGGGTTAGGCAAGATACTCGAACAACGAGGTTTCTCGTTGCGATAGTCCGAGGGTGAAGATCATGAGCAAGTGCTTATCCGTTGCATTGCTGGGCATTCTGCTGGTGACGACTGCCGGTTGCAGTCATAAGTATGCGCAGGAGATCGACGCTCGTTTGGAGTCCGCCGAAAACAATGCTGCAACGGCACGACTCAGGGCCGATGAGGCGTTCATAAAGGCTGAGCAGGCAATGGCGGCGGCCGCACAGGCGCAAAGTACCGCCGATGAGGCGAACGAACGAGCCAGACGGATGCTGGAGAAAGCGAATCGCAAGTAACAAGTGGTTGCCTCAGGCCCGATGAAAGGAGATCGGGCTTGCAATCAGGCAGGTAAATGGTTTCAGGGAGAGGCATGTGATGCTCAAACTCAAACGCATTCTATTGATAGCCCCAAGCGAAATGACCGTTACCCCGGCGTTTGAGCGTGCACGAGCCTTGGCTTGTGCAACGGGAGCGTTATTGCACATCGTCGCGTTTGATTATGTCCCGGCGCTTGCTGTAGCCGGTCTGCTTGACCACGATGCGATGGCCCAGGCACGGGAAGGTTATCTCCAGGTGCACCGGCATTGGCTGGAGCAACAAGCCCGGTTTCAACGATGCAACGGCATACAGGTGACCACTGAAGTGGTCTGGGCCCGGTCGAGCCTGGCGCACCTGCTGGAGTACGTGAATGACTTTGTTCCGGATCTGGTCATCAAGGATACCCATTATGTACCGGCACTCGACCGAGCCTTTCACCGGCCTGTGGACTGGCGATTGTTACGTGAGTGTCCGACCCACCTGCACCTGGTTACCAACGCCAATAACCCAAAACCCTTGAAAATTCTCGCGGCGATCGACCTGTCCCATCTGGAAGAGCTGACTCAGGGTTTAAATGATCGAATACTTGACCTGGCATCTACTCTGGCGGCCAGTTGCGGTGCTCAGTTGCACTTACTTAACGTCAGCCATTGGTCAGTCATGAGCGATGCGCCACTGAGTGTGCCGATAGAGAGTCTTGATGACAGTTTGAGGGACGCGATCCAGGATACCCAGCAAGAGGCATTCGATACGCTTGCTGAGCGCTATTGCATCAAAGATACGCACCGACATTCACTGACGGGCATCCCCCACAAGGTCATCGTACGCTTCGCGCAACGGAATGCTTTTGACATGGTGGTGTTGGGTACCGTCTATCACCACGGCAATGACCCGTTTATTGGAGGTACTGCTGAGAGTGTGTTGAACCGGGCACCGTGCAGTTTGATGATCGTCAAACCATTGCCCCCACTTGATTGACGGGGCACTGTCGAGCCTGCGGTTGATAAAAATCAACTGGCCGTTAACCAAAAGGAGCGATCAATAGCACTCCCCTGAATGTTCAAGGAAACGACCATGCGAATCACGTTTCTGGGTGCTGCGGGTACGGTCACGGGCAGTAAGTACCTGCTGGAACATCGTAACCAACATGTGCTGATCGATTGCGGTCTGTTCCAGGGCTACAAGCAACTGCGATTACACAACCGGGATCCGTTTCAGCTCCCGGTCAGCGACCTGGATGCGATTGTGCTGACCCATGCCCATCTCGATCACAGTGGCTATCTGCCCGTACTGGTGCGCAATGGTTATCGCGGCCCGGTTTACGCCACGCCAGCGACCTGTGAGCTGGTGAAAATCCTGCTGCTGGACAGTGGCCGATTGCAGGAAGAAGAGGCCGAGTTTGCCAATCGGCATGGCTTCTCAAAGCACAGCCCGGCGTTGCCGCTTTACACTGAACAAGATGCCGAACAAGCACTAAAACTCTTGCAGCCGGTGGAGCTGCACCACAAGGTTGAAATTGTCTCGGACATGACCATTGAGCTTCGATGCGCCGGGCATATCCTGGGTGCGGCAACGGTGGAGGTGATTGCCGGTGGCATGACCCTGGTCTTCTCCGGAGATTTGGGGCGACCTGAGGATCCTTTGATGTTCGCTCCGGAAACCGTCGAGCAGGCGGATTACCTGCTGGTGGAGTCCACCTATGGTGATCGTCAACATCCAGTCGAGTTGCCGCAGGAGCAATTGGCTGAGGTGATCACCCGTACTACGCTGCGCCGAGGAATTACGCTGGTGCCATCGTTCGCGGTAGGACGTGCCCAACTGTTGATGTATCACTTGTATCAACTGAAACGGAAAAGGGCGATTCCCGATATTCCAATCTACCTGAACAGCCCGATGGCCACCGACGTCACGTCTCTGTACCAGCGCTTTCGTAGCGAGCACAGGTTATCTCTGGAGGACTGCGAAGGTATGTGCCATGTGGCGCAGTTCGTACGGACCGTCCAGGATTCGAGAGAGCTCGATCAGCGAGGCACCCCAGCGGTGATCATCGCCGCCAGTGGCATGGCGACCGGAGGGCGGGTGGTCCATCACCTCAAGGCACTGGCCCCCAATCCAATCAACACGCTGCTGATGCCCGGTTTTCAGGCCGGTGGTACCCGTGGCGCACAAATTGTCGCGGGGGCTCCTTCTGTGCGTATCCACGGTAAGGATGTGCCGATCCGGGCTGAGGTCGTGCCGATGCAAACCTTGTCCGCACACGCTGATGCCGATGAAATCATGCAGTGGTTGCGCGGGTTCAAGCGCCCTCCAAAACACACCTTCGTGGTGCATGGGGAACCTAACGCGTCGGATGTTCTGCGCCGTCGCATCAGCCTGGAGTTGGGGTGGTCGGTTTCGGTGCCGGAGTATCGCGATAGCGTCGAACTCTCCGGCATCGATGCCTCAGAAATCAGGCAAGAATGAAAAAAGCCCCCCGGCTGATTTCTCGGCAGGGGGGCAGTTTTGCCAGCATCAGTTGGCCTTGATCGGCACGACCTTATCCGATTTCATGGCTTCGGGCTTTTTCGGCAGTGAGATACACAGCACGCCTTTACTGAAACTCGCTTCAATCTTCTCGGCATCCACGTCTTTGGGCAGGTTGAACACTCGCTCAAAGGAACCGTAGTGACGCTCGCTGAGGTGATAACCTTTCTTTTTTTCTTCTTTGTTCTCTTTCTTTTCCCCCTTGATGATCAAACTGCCATTGGACAGCTTGATCTCAATGTTCGTCTGATCCATGCCGGGCAGCTCGGCGGTGATTTCAAAGCTCTTGTCTTTCTCTGTGATGTCTACGGCTGGCATACGATGACTGAAAAATTCCCGGTGCCAGTATGGTTCGACATCGAACAGCCCTCGGCTGAAAGGTGACAGGCTGGAGCCGCGATTGAAATCTTCGAATAGGTGATCAACCTGTTGCCGCAGTTTTTCCAGTGGCCGCCAAAAGTCTGTCGACACTGGGTGCTGGATAGCTTTGTCTTCGTTTTTAATCGGCATTTTTTTCACGGAATTGCTCATTTTTCATGACTCCTCTTGGTTAAAAGGCAAGCTGAAAAACATCCGGTACATGAGTCTGCCCTGAAAAACGCATCACGGGCTCTGGATTCACACGGCTAACGTGGGAACAAAACATCGATCGAGCAAGGCTCTTGCCTTCCCGATCAACAGTCCCATTTGACCGAATCCATGGTGAGGATGCTGATTCCAATTTATGCGTGAACACACAAAACCTGTTTGATTTAAATCAGAGAATGCGGGCTGTCCGGCGTATTCAGACCAAGTGTCTTGCGCTTAACAGTTTGACTTGGGCGTATAGCATGACCGCGTTTGGCCGATCGGATTTCGACTGCTTCGCGCAGTGCCGATATCAAAATCTTTGGGCCGCTCGATTCACCCTGTGACTGGAGCTTGGATTTCATGACTTTATTGGGATTCGGTCTCTTTGCACCGGGATTGTTTTTGTCAATTCCAAGGCGCGATCCGCCAGTCGGTCACCCTCAGGCGACAGGTGGAAGGAGGGCGGGTTGCCCCTGTGTTTTTGTTGATAAAAGTCAACATGGAATCAGCCGTTCCATAGAAGCATTCCAATAGTGTTGGTGATACAAGTGGCGAGGAGTGCACCCAGATGGCTCACAGTAAAATCGTGTTTCGTGCTGCGGCTCGCGAGAAAATCCTCAGTGGTGCCACGCAGTTGGCGGACGCCGTTCGCGTGACGCTGGGTCCGAAATCAAAATCGGTTTTGATTCAAAACAAATGGGGCAACCCGACGGTCTGCAATGACGGAGTGACGATCGCCAAACGCGTTGACCTGCAAGACCCCGAGGAAAACCTGGGTGCGCAAATGCTGCGACAGGCCGCCGAGCGCACAGGCGACGCGGTAGGGGATGGCACCAGCACCGCAACGGTGCTGGCCCATGCCATCCTGGCCGAAGGCATTCGCAACGTTGTCGCGGGCGCCAGTGCGATCGACCTCAAGCGCGGCCTGGATCGCGGGTTGACGTTGGTCGTGGAATCACTCGCCGCCCAGTCGCGCCCCGTCAGCACGCCCAAGGAAAAGGCTCAGGTTGCCACCCTGTCGGCGCATAACGACGCGGTCATCGGTCAATTGGTGGCAGACGCGTTGGAAAAGGTCGGCGTTGAAGGCGTCGTCAGCGTCGAGGAGTCCAAGACCACCGAAACCGTGGTCGAGGTCATGGAAGGAATGCGGTTTGACCGCGGTTATGTCTCACCGTATTTCGTCACTGACGCCGAGAAAATGCTGGTTGAACTCGATGATGCGTACTTGCTGCTCTGTGACCATAAGATCGGTGCACTCAAAGACTTGCTTCCGTTGCTTGAACTCATTGCCAAAAGCGGTCAACCCCTGGCCTTGATCGCAGATGACATTGAAGGCGAGGCATTGACCACGCTGGTCGTCAACCAGATTCGCGGCATCCTGCGAGCGGTGGCGATCAAGGCGCCGGGCTTTGGTGATCGGCGTAAGGAAATGCTTCAGGACATGGCTGTGCTAACAGGGGCAACGGTGGTCTCCAACGATTTGGGCATCACGTTGGAGCAGGTGGAGTTGGGCCAGCTTGGACGTGCGCACCGCGTTGTGGTGCAAAAAGACAGCACGGCGTTGATTGGTGGGGCAGGCACACGGGAGGCCATTGAGGCGCGTCTGCAACAGATTCGTACGCAAATGGACAGCACCACGAGCGATTACGACCGGGAAAAACTCCAGGAACGACTCGCCAGGCTGTCTGGAGGTGTGGCGGTGATTCGGGTGGGGGCGCCTTCCGAAGTCGAAATGAAGGCTCGTAAGGATGCGCTGGATGATGCCATTTCGGCGACCCGGGCAGCGATTGCCGAAGGCATTGTTCCGGGCGGCGGGCTCGCGCTGCTCAAGGCCGTTCCCATTATTGCGGCCGAAGAAGCCCGTTATGAGGGCGATGCCAGGACGGGTCTGCAAATTCTTCGCAGGGCGCTCGAAGCCCCGGCCAGACTCATCGCTGAAAACTCGGCAGTGGACGCCGGCGTGGTGGTTGCGCGCATGCTCGCAGAACCCGGCAATACGGGGTTCGATGCGTCGGCCAACAGCTATGTAGACATGTACGAAGCTGGCATCATTGATCCGACCAAAGTGGTGCGTATTGCCCTCGAAAATGCTGTTTCAGTCGCCAGTATTCTGTTGCTGACGGAAGCGACCATGACCGATATTCCGGAAAAGGAATCACCCACCCAGCCTCCTTTTCCTGAATGACGAGCCCGTCTTGGGCCGCGCTCATGTATAGGGGGCTGCCTCGGCCAATGCCAGGTGATTGAGGATCGGGTTTTCGCCGTGCAAGTAACTGAGTGCCTGCTGCATCAGCAAGATGGCTCTTTGTTTTTTCTCATATCGCTTGGCCGGATCTGCGTGACGTTGGGCTGCACCTGCGAGGGAGAAACAGCGCGTGGCGGCACGCAGTGAAAGGAAAAGCGCCAAGGGTTGGCAGTCTTCCTTCCAGGCACTGTGGTTGATGTAACTGGCCAAAAGCCGTGCTCCCAGCCTGTTGAGTTCGTGGTGTTGCAGGTCCATCAGCACAAATGCCAGGTCGTACAGCACATCAATGCAGGCGATCCGCTCACTGAACTCAATGCCGTCGAAGAGTGTCGGCTGCCCGTCGAGCAGGCAGATATTGGCCAGGCGCAGATCGCCGTGGCAGCGACGTACGCGGCCGTCACGGCGCCGCTCTTCGAGGCAGCCGGTCAACGACGCCAGCAGTTTCCTTGAGGCATGAGCAATCGAGTTGACTTTCGCGCTGTCGAGTATTGCGCAATAGCGAGACATTTCCCGATGGTTTTTCTCGACTTCCTCATACAGGTCCTGGATGCGTCCGAAGGAAGGGGTGATTCGGGCGCAGGCATGAAAGCGGGCGATCTCAATCCCCAACTGTTCCATCATCGGTTCCGTCAGACGTCCGGTGATGGCCATGCGGTCAAACAGCCGATCCTGAGCGAAGCGGCGCATCACCACCAACCAGTCCACCGCGGGTCCACGACCGTTAAGCACCAACCGCCCATCCGACTGGCGATTGATCGAACACACGCTCAAATACAGCGTCGGCGCTGTTCGTCGGTTGAGCCACAATTCTGCGTGGCAAGCATTTTTACGGCTTTGCAGGCTGAGAAAGTCCAGTTCGGCAAACTTCACTGCCCGCTTGAGTTTATAGGCACGGTCGGCATGCAGAAAAATCACCGAGCCATGGGTCTCGATCCGCTCCACCGGCTGGTTGGACGCATCGTAGGCGGACGGACGGGAGAGAAAGGCGATCACTTCGTCTTGCACGTTACTCATTCGAACCTCCACATCTCAAGCCGTGCAGGGACTATCAACAATATGAGAAAGGCAAGTCCCGTTTCGTTTGATATTTATCAACGTCAGGAACAATCCGGCGGAGCAATTTAAATCAAATCCGGTTCTACAGTCGGCGGGAAGCACAGACAGGTTGCCTCGGCATTGCGCCAGTGCTGAAGCCACTTTGTTCGGAGTCCAATCATGAGCCAATATCGACGGCTGTTACTCATTGTGCATCTCGCTTTGGGCCATTCTCCGGCAATCAACCAGGCGGCAGCGTTGGCCAAGGCAAGCGGTGCGAGCCTGCATATCGCCGCCTTGATTCCTTCGCTGAAACTGTTGTCGCTAATCGACGAGGTCAACCGGCAAAAGACTCGGGAACATTACCTGGGAAATCATCGCGACTGGCTCAATGACCAGGCGAACATGGTGCGCGGCAAAGGCGTCAACGTCACCACTGAGGTCGCATGGGCCGATGACATGGAGCAAGACATCCTTGACTACGTCACGGAACTGCAACCTGATCTATTGATCAAGGAGATTCAGCAAGAATCCGCGTTTAAACGCGCGTTCTTCACCCCGCTGGACTGGCACTTGCTGCGCAACTGTGCTGTGCCGATTTATCTGGTGGGCGGGGCAGGGCACGCTTTGCCGCGCAAGGTCGTGGCGGCGGTCGACGCGTCCGTGGGCGAGTCTGCAGACAACGATTTGAATGATCGCATCATCCGCCAGGCTTCCAGCCTGGCCATACAGTGCGATGCCCAGTTGCACCTGCTGTATGCCCATGACATTTCAGAAGACTATCTGGCTGAGTTGGGCGGCAGTTTGAAGCTGTCAAAACTCAGCAAAGGACTACGAAAAAAACTGGAGAAATCGTTCGTCGAATTTGCCGGTCGTTACGGTGTGCCCGCCGATCGCCGGCACTTCGTCCTGGGCCATCCCGTCTCGGCCCTGAGCGAATTCGCCAGCGAGCATCAGGTTGATGTCATCGTGATGGGCAGAGTCCAGTACAACGGATTGGAGAAGCTGTTGGGCAGTACAACCGAACATATCCTGTATCAGGTGTCTTGCAGCGTATTGGCGGTCTAGAAAGCGTCCCACCTCCCGGTATGACGACGATCAACGGCTGCGGATCGACGTACTTGGATAACGTGCGATCCGGCCCCCGGACTTGATCTGGATCTACAGCCAATCTTAATGGCTGGACGACTTTATGAACCTCACTATCGTTGCTCAACGATGAAGACTTTCAATCACGCGCCTGTGCTCATCCTGATATCGGGAAGAGCCCCTGCGTAGCCTATTGTCCTGGCTCGGAGCGATCAAATGCTCCATTTTCCGCCAGGAAGGTGGCGATCAGGGCCGTACTGTCGAGTACGTGCAGTTGACGCGTGACACAGTCAGGCGGCAGGCGGAACGGCGGCACGGTGTCGGTAATCGCGATGTGTTCGAAGATCGGCGGGTCGAACAGCTGACTGCCGGCGGTAAACAACCCATGGGTGGCGGCTGCGAACAAGCGTCCGGCTCCAGCCTTCCGGCAGGCAAGGCCGGCATGCTTGAGCGTTTCCCCGGTGCTGATCAGGTCGTCGAACACAATGGCTGTCTTGCCGCTCACATCGCCAATCAGGAGAGTGCCCGTCAGCGTGGTATGGGCCCGGTGTTTTTCCATCAGCGCGCTGCCGACCGAACGCCCCAGTCGCCGCTCCAGGGCCTGACGAAATTGCTCGGCTCGCTTGGTGCCCCCTGAGTCTGGGGAGACGGCCACCACTTGCGCGTCGCCGACCTGCGAGGCGAAATGCTCGGCGAACAGTTCGGCGCAGGGCAAGTTCCACGCCGGCAAGCGGAACGCGTTGTCGAACGCGGCCGGATTATGTACGTCCAGAGCAATCAGGCGATCCACGCCACTGGCTTCAAAAAACGCCGCCACGTAGCGCGTGATGGTCGAGTCCTGAGGCTGATTGCGACGATCCTTGCGCCCGTAGCAGAGGTAGGGCGTCACCACCTGCACCTGGCGAGCGCCGGCATCCTTGAGGGCGCTGCAGAAAAACAGCAGGCGACACAGCTTGTCGTTGGCGCTCTGCCTTTGATCCCCATACAAGGCATGGAATACCACGACTTCGCGGCCGTTTACCGGGTCCAGCGGGCGGCATTTATGCTCGCCGTCTTCATACTCTCGCTCCTCATGCCGAGCCAATGAACACCCCAGCCGCTGGGCGACACGGGCGGCATAGAGTTCGCTGCCTTGCAGCGCAAAAAGAAGCGGGGGCAGGGTGAGCATGCAAGTCTCCTCTGAGGCGGTTGGCAGGGTGCATCATCTCAATGGCTCGGTATCAGCCCGACCTTATGCCGCGTCACCGCCTGGAGCCCAAGTGACTCGGCAGCCGTTGATGCTACACCGTCAGCGGGCGGCGCCATGCCGCACAATCTCAAGACAAAAGTCCTGTTCGAAGGGCGGCACATGACATTCGACGATGTCGGCGGCGGCGACTTGCAGATGCACGCCGACAATGTCGGCCCGGATCGGCTGCTGACAGACATGCCGGTCGGCCAATACGGCGGTGTAGACCCGGTGAGCCCCCAGTTGTGCCAGATAGGCGCAAGTACGCAGCAGCGAATGGCCTTCGAACAGCACGTCATCGACGACCAGCAACGTGGTATTGGCGAGGTCCAGCTTGCCTAGCGCCGGGTTCTCCGTCAGTTGTGTGTGGGTATGCAGCACTTGCAGGTCGTCGGCGTAGCGCTTGACCTGAAGAGGGTATAAAGGGAATTCCGGCTGGCCGGTCTGGCGCGCAATGTACTGGCGCAACCGTTGAGCCAAAGGCTCACCCCGACGCTGGATTCCAATCAATGCGGCGTGCGCAGGCGGCAGAAGGGTGGTGGCCTTGCGCGCCATCGTTTGCAGTACGTCATCGAGTTCATTGCTGTCATACAGGCGCAACCGCTGACTTGCCAGTAGGATCGTCATAGCCTTCTCCTGTCCGTAAACCATGGGTCATGTGTTGCCGAAGACGGCGGCAGATGTGGGTCATGACGCCCTTGGGTAGCCGGCGAGTCTTGGCGTTCTGGACAATGCACCCTTTCACGTGCGTTTTTTCCAATGTAGCCCGGTTGGCACTGGCGCGATTGACATTGATCAATCGCGATCAAATCAAGAGTCGAGCCCACTGACGAACGCGAATCCCTGTCTGCCGATACGCATGGACGGCCGTTGCCTCAAGTGAAAGCCTTGCTTGCTTGATATAAATCAACGCCAAGGTCACCTCCACAGAGGATTCTGAATCTACGACAGAGGTGCCTGATCCACGGTGAACACGACAACGGCTCGCCGTGGCGGGCATCGACAAAGGTGCAAGCCCCATGGAGTCCGATCATGAGCCAGTATCGACGGTTATTGCTGATCATCAACCCGGCCCTGCGCCAGTCCCAAGCCATGAGCCATGCCGCCGCCCTGGCCAAGGTCAGTGGTGCCAGCTTGCACATCGCCGCTTTGATCCCTTCCTGGAAACTGTTGTCGCTGCTTGAAGAGGGCGACCGGGAAAAGGCCCGTGAAGGTTACCTGCAAGACCATCGCGACTGGCTCAATTACCAAGTGAATCATCTGCGTAACGGGGGCATCGAAGTGACGGGACTGGCGGCCTGGGCCGATGACATGCAGCAAGACATCCAGGATTACATCGCAGAAATGCAGCCCGACCTGTTGATCAAGCAGGTGCAGTACGAATCAGCGCTCAAGCGTGCTTTCTTTACTCCGCTGGACTGGCGTCTGCTGCGTCACTGTCCGATACCGGTCTACCTGCCTGGTGAAGGTGATCATCCTTTGCCGCGAAAAGTTGTGGCCGCGATTGATGTCTCAAACATGTTGACGCAGGACAACGAACTCAATGAGCGGATCATCCAGCAGGCGTCCAGCCTGGCCATACAATGTGGGGCCGAGTTGCACCTGCTGTACGCCTGCGACATTTCCACGCTGTTCCTTGGTGATATGGGTGGCGGGGGCTTGACGCTATCGGACCTCGGCAGGCAGTTGCGCAAGGGCCGTGAAAAATCGTTCATCGATCTGGCTGACCAACATGGCGTGCCTCTTGAGCGGCGGCATTTCATTGAAGGACACCCTGTTGCAGTGCTGCAGGCGTTCGGCGATGAGCAACAGATGGATGTGATTGTGATGGGCAGGGTCCAGTCGCATGGCCTGGACAAACTCTTGGGCAGCACCACCGAACATACCCTGTATCAGGTGCCTTGCAGCATTTTGGCTGTTTAGCGCAGGTGCCCACGACCGCAGGTTACGAAACGCCAGGCTTCAGTGCCGCAGGAGGTTTCCGTGATTCACAGTCCTTCGTTACAAACCACCTTGCCAAACCGTGCCGAGGCTGGTCGCCGCCTGGTGGAACCCTTGCTCAAATATGCCAACAGGCCTGACGTCATCATTCTCGCCTTGCCCCGTGGCGGTGTCCCGGTGGCTTATGAAGTCGCCACCGCCCTGAAGGTTCGCCTGGACCTGATGCTGGTACGCAAACTCGGCGTCCCCTCCCACCCGGAATACGCCATGGGCGCCATTGCCAGTGGCGGGATACAAATACTCAATGATGATGCATTTCGCGCGCACTCGATCGATCGCGCCGATTTCGAAGCCGTGGTTGCCCGGGAAACGCAGGAGCTTTTGCGACGTGAAAGGGTTTATCGGAGAAACCGCCCGTCACTGCAACTCAAGAACCAGGTGGTGATCCTGATTGACGACGGTCTGGCGACAGGATCCTCCATGATGGCGGCGGTCCGCGCGGTACGTGCGCAGGTACCATCGCGCATCGTAGTCGCGGTGCCTGTTGCGCCCCTGGAAACGGTCGAGACTTTGCGCATGGAAGTGGACGAAGTGATCTGCCCGCTCATCCCTGAGTGGCTGATGTCGATCGGCTATTGGTACCTGGATTTCCCCCAGACCTCGGACGAAGAGGTCATCGATCTGATGCAACGAGCCTGGCAGCAAGAACCGTCGACCGGGTCCCATACGGAGCATCTCGATGATTGAACCTTTATCGCGATCCGTGGACCTGCCGAGCGTTGAATTGTCCGCCGATTTGCGTCTGCCGATGAACGCCCGCGCCTTGGTCATCTTCGTACACGGCAGCGGCAGTGGTCGTTTGAGCCCCCGCAATCAATATGTGGCCGATGTCCTGGCCCGTCGGGGCATGGGTTCGCTGTTGTTTGACCTGCTAACGGAGCCGGAGCAACGCCTGGATAATCTGTCCGGAGAGCTGCGTTTCAATATTCCCCTGTTGGCCAGACGGTTGACCGATGTGATCGACTGGGTCGGTCGCAACCGCGAATTACGCTCGCTGCGCATCGGTCTGTTCGGCGCCAGTATCGGCGCTGCCGCGGCACTGGTGGCGGCAGCGGAGTGCGCGCAAGTAGTCGGGGCAGTGGTCAGTAGGGGTGGGCGGACCGACCTGGCCGGACCGGCGCTGTTCCGGGTGAAAGCGCCGACCTTGCAGGTTGTCGGAGCACAGGACCCGGTGGTGCTGGGCTTGAATCGCCAGAGCAGCCGGGCCCTGCGCTGCGAGCAACGACTGGAAGTGGTGGAAGGCGCCACTCATCTTTTCGAAGAACCCGGCACCTTGGAGGAAGTCGCCAGACTCGCTGGCGACTGGTTTGAAAAATACCTGCATGCCCCCACTCCCGAGGGGGCATGCACTGATCTTCACACGCCAAACGGATAGGTTTCGTCTTCCGCTTCCAGTTGCTGACTTTTCGGCAGCGGCAGTGCGGTGACCGGCCTGGTTTGCTCGATCCAGATCATGGCATCGAATTGTTCCGCCAGCACCGATTCGAAGTAGTGACTGAACCGCTCGGTTTCAGGGCGGTATATCACACCGATAGCCCGTCCCAGCAAGGACGTGGACAGGGCTTTGCGCAGATCTTTTCTCAGCGGGTCTCGCCAGTCGGTCAAGGATGCTGCAACCCCGGCCTTGAGGAACTGATGTTCCCAGCTGTCTGGCCGGGAGGGGCGAATGTCCTTGATCAACATTTCGCCGTCCCAGTCATCGGCGGCAGCCACCTTGCCACGGTCGGTGGCCATGCCGATCAGCACGACATCGCGCCCGAAGGCGCTACGGCACAGTTGACCGATATTGAACTGCCCCTTCCAGCCCATTTCCGTGGCGTCCGCATTGCCGATATGGGAGTTGTGTGCCCAAACCACGGCCTTGGCTTGCGGGCCCCGGTGTTCGAGCAGTGCGCGCAAGGTATCGAACATGTGCCGGTCCCGCAGGTTCCAGGAGGCCGTCGACCCTCGATAGATCGCGCGGTAATACTGTTCCGCCGCCATTACCACCCGGGCGTTCTGCGTCGCGTTGAAGAACGCTTCGTCGTTGCGGATAAGCCCGGCCAGTTGTTCCGCGAGCATGACATTGAGCTGTTCGATGACGGGTTGTTCACAGGGCATTACACCGCCACGCTCGACGAAATGGCCGTACAGCGCAGGGTCATCCTGCCATGGGGTCAAGCAGCCATAGCGCCGCCGTGCTTCCTGGGCCAGATGCGGGTCGACCCGGTCCAGGTAGCCCAGCACTTCATGAATGGAATTGCGCAAGCTGTAGACGTCCAGGCCGCGAAACTCGACACGACGGTCAGGGCCCTGTTGGTGATTGAACTGATGCAGCCAGTGGGCGAATGCCTTGACCTCACTGTTACGCCACATCCAGGTCGGAAACCGGCTGAAAATGTGACGCTTCCACGCCGTATGCGCCAGCCCCCGTACGTACTGGTCGACATGGCCGGCGTCCGGCCAGTCTGCTTCTACCGCGACGATATTAAACCCGTGCCGTTCGATCAGCCTTTGAGTAATCGCCGCCCGGGTTTGATAGAAATCGCGGGTTCCATGGCTCGCCTCGCCGATCATCACAACCCGCGCGTCGGCATAACGATCGAACATGTCACCAAAAGCGGGGGAGTCCAGGTCCGGCAGTGGTTCGGCATATTTATGCAGCACTGGCGCTATGTGCGCCGTGTCAAAGTGATGCTGCTGGCCATAAAGTTTTTCCAGCAATTTGTGCGAAGGAGAGTTCATGCACTTCATCCTCCAAAGGGTGGGTTGCTGATGACGGCAGGGCGCTCGGGGCGTGCCCGGCGCGTACCCGTCCTGAGTTGCACAGGGTCTCGAGGCAACGGGTAAACGCTTCAAGCCTGCTGTCTTCGCCTGTTTGATTACTCCTACACCGCGCGTTGCAGGATTGATTGAGGTTTGTCAATTGAAGGTGCAATCCCCGGGGGAAAATAGTGATCAGCCCATCTTGGAGGTACAGGCCATGAACGTTAAGGGCATGCAGCGTACTGACAACCGGTCACCTCGTATTCTGGCCATTTGCCTGGCCTCGCTCATGGGCTGTACCGGGACGAACGAAGACGCAGCGCAAGAAACGTCACCGATGTCTGCAATCGCCATGGCTGACAATGTGTGTTCGCTGTGCCATGGGCTGACGGGAGAGTCTGTCTCGCCGAAGGTTCCAAAATTGGCGGGCCAGCAAAAAGACTATTTGACGTCACAGCTGACCGACTTCACACAACATAGGCGTAGCAATGCACCCGGTAATCGGTACATGGGGGGATTGACCCGTTTGACCGGGACTCAGATCGTCGAACTGGCCGAGTATTTTTCGAGCCAGAGTGCAATGAAGGCGCAAACCGATACGCCGGATACGCGCGGTGAATCGATCTTCCGCCAGGGCTTACCGCAGACGGGCATCGCTGCATGCAGCGCCTGCCACGGTGCGGATGGCCAGGGCAACGGGAAAGTTCCACGGGTGGCGGGTCAGCATGCAATGTATATGGTTCGCCAGATCCTGCTGCTTCAGCAAAGCGTCCAGCGCCCCCACGGAGCCCCGATAAAACAGGTGGATCATGCATTGTCTCAGGCGGATGCCGAATCCGTCGCGCAGTACATGGCGACACTCGGGGCCAGGCAATGATCGCTGGACAGGCGGACGGCAACGACGCGATCGCGGCGATTTTCGACGGATTTGCCGACCTGCTTGAGCTAGAGGACGCCAACCCCTTCCGGATCCGGGCGTATCGTAATGCGGCGCGTACGCTAAGGGCGTTCACCGGCGAAATCGTCACCTGGGGCGATGGCGCCTTGCATCAACCGTTGCGCGCCACCTTGCCTCACGGACTGGCCCAGTTACCGATCGCGGTTGCAGGCGATGAGGCTCAACTCAAGACGCTGGCGTGTTTGTTACCTGAATACGACGACAGGCAGTCCCATGTTGCTCAAAAGGTCACAGCGTGGCGAACTTGTGACAGCCTGCGACCATTTTCTTGAGCTCATCCATATCAAGTATCTTGACGTCGCGGCCGGTGACCTCTACCAGTCCCCGGTCACGCAGATGCGCTATGCCCCGGCAGATGGTTTCCAGGCGCAGGCCCAGGTAGGAGCCGATTTCCTCGCGGCGCATTTTCAGCACAAAGGACCTGGAGGAATACCCACGCATATTCAACCGGCGCGAGAGGTTCAACAGGAAGGCGGCCAGGCGTTCATCCGAATTCATGTTGCCCAGCATCATCAGCATGTCGTGGTCGCGCACGATTTCCCGACTGAGGATCTTGTTCAGGTTGTGCTGCAGGGAGGGCATTTCCCGGGCCAGTCTTTCCAGTTGCAAGAAGTGGATGGGACAGACTTCGCTGTCTTCCAGAGCGAATGCATTACAGGTATGGCTATCAGTGCTGATGGCGTCCAGCCCGAGCATCTCGCCGGGCATCTGGAAACCCGTGACCTGTTCACGACCGTCGACCGAGAGCAGGCTGGTCTTGAACGAGCCGATCCGCACCGCGTAGAGCGAACGGAAAGGATCGCCCGCTCGATAGAGGGCAGCACCTTTTTTGACCCTGTAGCGCTGCACGATCAAGGTATCTAAACATTGTATTTCGCTAACGGTCAGTCCAAGCGGCAGACATAGCTCCAACACACTGCAATTGGAGCAGGCCGTTTTCAGTGAGTGATTCTGAAACGGTTTGGATTGAGCCATGGTCCCAATGCTCCGGATTGATAGGTTAAGAATAGCGCTGCAGGTCGAAATTTTATTTTGCTACGCGTCTGCAGCCTTAAAACCAGACGAACGGATAACTTCATAACGCCTGCGTCACTTTCGCGGCCATTGCGAAAGGTGTGTGTTGATTCAGCTTGAACACGGGCTCCGGGACTTGATGTAGATCAAGTCGCAAGTGCACCAGACTTTCAAAATTGAGAAAAAGTGGCTGGGTTTGGAGCCTTCGGCGGAGAAAATCATGAGTGACTTTCTGAATGCTGAGCAATTGGAAGGGCTGGATGCCTATTGGCGGGCATCCAACTATCTGGCTGTCGGGCAGATCTACCTCAAGGACAACCCACTGCTCAAGGAGCCGTTGAGCCTGGCACACATCAAACCGCGGTTGCTCGGCCATTGGGGGACGGCTCCGGGGTTGAACCTGATCTATACGCACCTGAACCGACTGATCAACGCTTATGACTTGAACATGCTCTTCATGGCAGGCCCGGGCCATGGCGGCCCGGCGGTAGTGGCGCAGACGTACCTGGAGGGCACCTACACCGAATTCTGTCCGTCGGTGGAGCGCAACACCAATGGTCTGGTACGTCTGTTCCGGCAATTCTCCTGGCCCTATGGCATTTCCAGTCATGTTTCGGCGCAAATTCCCGGCTCGATTCATGAAGGTGGCGAATTGGGCTATAGCCTGGCCCATGCCTTCGGGGCCGCGTTCGATAATCCCGATTTGATCGTGGCCTGTGTGATCGGTGATGGGGAGGCGGAAACGGCAACGCTGGCAGCCAGTTGGCACTCCAACAAATTCCTCAACCCGGCGCGAGACGGCGCAGTATTGCCGATCCTGCATCTCAACGGCTACAAAATCGCCAACCCGACGATACTCTCCAGAATCAGCGAGGACGAACTGTCGGCGCTGATGTGTGGCTATGGCTACGATCCGTATTTCGTCGAGGGCGATGACCCGATGGAGGTGCACCAGTCGCTGGCCAGAACCCTGGACACGATATGGCTCAAAATTGCGGAGATTCAGCGCGTCGCGCGCCGCAGTCCGTCGAATCAGGCACCGGAGCGCCCGCTCTGGCCGATGCTGGTGTTACGTACGCCCAAGGGCTGGACCGGCCCCAGGTTCGTCGACGGCCATAGAGTCGAAGGCACTTGGCGGGCACACCAGGTGCCGTTGGCCGATTTCCAGCAACCACTCCACATTCGTCAGTTGGAAGACTGGCTCTATAGCTACCGTCCGGATGAATTGTTCGATGCTCATGGCGCCTTACTGCCCGAAATCGCCGCATTGGCGCCTACCGGACACCGACGCATGAGCGCCAACCCCCATGCCAATGGCGGCTTGCTACTGCGACCGCTGGATCTGCCGCGATTTACAGACTATGCCGTGAAATTCGCCCTGCCCGGCAGCTTGCGTGCGGAGGCGACGAGGGTTTTGGGCACCTATTTGCGCGATGTGATGAAAAACAGTCTGGCTTTGCGTAACTTCCGACTGTTCGGCCCGGATGAAACCGCATCGAACAGACTGGATGCGGTCTACGAGGTCAGCTCCAAGGTATGGATGGACCCGACTGAGCCCGAAGACCTCAACCTGGCGGCCGATGGGCGGGTGATGGAGATCCTCAGTGAACAGGTGTGCGAGGGCTGGCTGGAAGGCTATTTGCTGACAGGGCGTCACGGACTGTTTTCCTGTTACGAGGCGTTTATCCATATCGTCGATTCGATGGTCAATCAACACGCCAAATGGTTGAAAACCGCTGCCGAAGTACCGTGGCGTAAGCCTATCGCCGCACTTAATTACCTGTTGACGTCCCATGTCTGGCGTCAGGACCATAACGGTTTCTCCCACCAGGACCCGGGGTTTCTCGACCTGGTGGCGAACAAGAAATCGGACCTGGTACGGATCTACCTGCCACCCGATGCCAATTGTCTGTTGTCGGTGGCGGACCACTGCCTCAGATCCCGTGACTACATCAACGTGATCGTCGCCGGCAAGCAACCGGAATGGCAATGGCTGGACATGGATGCCGCCATCAGGCACTGCCAGATGGGAATAGGCCGGTGGGACTGGGCCTGTCGCGAAGATGGCGATCCGGATGTAGTGATGGCTTGCGCCGGTGACGTGCCGACCCTGGAAACCCTGGCGGCCGTGACCTTGTTGCACGAATACGTACCGGATTTACGGATCAGAGTGATCAATGTCGTCGACCTGATGGTGTTGCAGCCTGCCACCCGGCATCCCCATGGTTTGCCGGACACCGCCTTCGATGAGTTGTTTACCGTCGATAAGCCGGTCATTTTCGCCTTTCATGGCTACCCTGCGCTGATCCACCGGCTGGTGTACAAACGCAGCAATCATGAAAATTTTCACGTGCGCGGGTTCATTGAGGAAGGCGCGACCACCACGCCGTTCGACATGGCGGTGATCAACAACATGGACCGTTACAGGCTGGCGCTGGATGTCATCGAGCGGGTGCCGCGGTTGCAGGATCAACGGCAAACGGCCTGGTCGCGCTATTGGTCGACCATGGAAAAACACAAGCTCTACCTCATTGAGTACGGGCAGGACATGCCGGAAGTGTTGAACTGGCAATGGACGCCTGGGACGGGGCGCTGACGTCCGGTAGGACGCTCGTCTGCGTTGGACTTTTACCTGACTGGAGGCCTGTCATGAGCCAGTACCAACGGTTGTTGCTGATAATTGATCCGACGTTTCGCCATTCCCAGGCGATCCAGCAGGCTGCGGCGCTGGCCAAGGCCAGCGGCGCCAGTTTGCATGTCGCGGCGCTGGTTCCCGCAATCAAAGGATTGTGGATGCTTGAGGAACGCGACAGGGCACAGCTGTGTGAGGACTGCCTGCGCCCCCATCGAGACTGGCTCAAGGAACAGACCGACCCGCTGCGTGACAGAGAGATCGCAGTGACCACGCAAGTAGCGTGGGCCAAGGACCTCGAGCAGGACATCATCGATTATGTCTCCGACATGCAACCGGATCTGTTGATCAAGCAGATCCAGCATGAGTCGGCATTCAAACGGGCAATCTTCACCCCGCTGGACTGGCACCTGCTGCGCCATTGCCCAGTGCCGGTGTACCTGCTGGGTGGCAGCAGCCACGTATTACCGCGCAAGGTGGTGGCTGCGGTCGAAGTGACTGATGTCGAGCCGGCCGACAACGCATTGAACGAACGGATCATCAAACAGGCATGCGGCCTTGCCATGCAATGCAATGCCGAACTGCATCTGTTGTACGCCTGTGCTATCTCGGCGGCGTATCTGGCGGACTGTGACGGCCTTACCCTCGCCGAACTCACCAAGGCGCTTGGCACGGATCTGCAAAAAGCCTTCCTGAAGCTGGCTGGCCAGTTCGGCGTGCCCTCCGATCGTCGACACTTCATCGAAGGGCACCCGGTCGCGGTCTTGAGTGAGTTCGCCCACGACCATCAAGTGGATGTGATCGTCATGGGCAAAGTCCAGTCCCGTGGTATGGGCAAGCTGTTGGGCAGCACCACCGAGCACATTCTGTATCAGGTGCCGTGCTGTGTTCTGGCGGTTTAGGGGCGCGTCCGGCAAGGTACCTCCTTCGTGACCTGCGGCGGTATGTCGCTCACTTGGGCAGGCGCGGGAGCCGGCTGTACAGGCCTGAGCGGAGGAAACTCTTCGGGCGTGAGCGTTTCCTTTTCAAGCAACAGACGGGCCCCGGCGTCCAGATCGGCGCGACGACTGGCAAGCAACGCCTTGGCCCGCCCGTACGCCTCATCGAGCAAACCACGAATGCCGAGATCGATTTCCCTGGCCGTTTGTTCCGAATAGTCCTTTTCTCCAAGGCCCGGCAGACGATCCCCGAGGAACGTCGCGTTTTTGCGTTCCAGCACCGACTGGCCCAGCTCGCTACTCATTCCGAATCGTGTGATCAATTGCCGGGCAATGTCGGTGGCGTGAACCAGATCATCGGCCGCCCCGGTAGATATCTGGCCATAGGTAAGGAATTCGGCCGCGCGTCCGGCCATCAGAACGACAATCCGGTCTTTGAGCATTTGGCTACTGATCAGGAAGTGATCTTCAGTGGGGCGCTGCAACGTGTAACCCAGCGAACCAATGGCCCGGGGCACAATCGAGACTTTGTGCACAGGATCCATGGTTGGCAGACTGCTGGCGGCCAGGGCATGCCCCATCTCGTGATAGGCCACCACTTGGCGCTCCTCGGGGCGCAGCACGCTGCTCTTGCGTTCGACGCCGGCGACAATGCGCTCAACGGCAGCGGTGAAATCATCGAGGCTGACCGCATCGGCGGCGCGGCGGGTGGCGACGATGGCGGCTTCGTTGACCAGGTTGGCCAGATCGGCACCGGTGAAACCCGTGGTGAGGTCGGCAATACGCTCGCCATCAAGGCCGGGTTCGACGGTTATTTTTTGCAGATGGACTTTAAGGATCGCCTGGCGGCCCTTACGGTCCGGGCGATCGATCAGTACTTGGCGGTCGATCCGCCCAGCGCGTAGTAACGCAGGGTCGAGAATCTCCGGCCGATTGGTCGCGGCGAGCAACACGACACCTTCCCGGGGATCGAAACCGTCCAGCTCTGCCAGCAACTGATTGAGGGTTTGCTCCTTTTCGTCATTTGCGCCGACGATGCCGACGCCGCGCATTTTGCCCAGCGCATCCAGTTCGTCGATGAAAATGATGCAGGGTGCCGCCTCCCGCGCTTGCTCGAACAGATCGTGAACCCGGGCGGCCCCCACCCCGACGAACAGCTCGACAAACTCCGAACCGGAGATCGAGAAAAACGGCACGCCGGCTTCACCGGCGATGGCTTTGGCTACCAGAGTCTTGCCGGTGCCAGGAGGGCCGACCAGCAATGTTCCCTTGGGAATGTGCGCACCCAGGCGCGCGTATTTGGCCTTGTCCTTGAGGAACGAGACGATCTCCACCAGTTCGGTCTTGGCTTCATCGATGCCCGCTACATCGGCGAAGGTCACGCCGGTATCGCGCTGGACAAACACCTTGGCCCGGGACTTGCCGATGTTCATCAGACCGCCCATGCCTTGTTTTTCCGCCAACCCGCGAAACAGGAAATGCCAGATCACCATGATCAGCACAAAGGGCAGGAGCCAGCCCAGCAGGCCGTTGAGGAAGGTGTTTTCATTGACCCCGGTGAAGCCGACACCTGAACTGGCGAGGTCCGTTGCCAACGCCGGATCGACCCGAACCGTGGAAAACAGGGTGCGGCCCTCGATAGGTTCCTGCAACTTGCCGCTGATCTCATTTTTCTCGATCCGTAAATCGCTGAGTTTGTGTTCATTGAGCAGTTGCAGAAACTGGCTATAGGGAAGGGGCTGCACCACTCGGCGGTCAATCAACAGAAATTGCACCAGGGTCAGCGCGATAAACGCAATGGCAAAGAAAGACAGGTTCCATTGATGATTTTTTTTCATGGCCATGGCTCGCAAAGGAGGGGGCATGGAGCGGGGTACGATTGCCATTGGATCGCCCCGGGCAATGATGGACTTCCCGGGGCGATGATTCAGGCGATCAGCAATTGGTCGTCCACTTTGCTGACACCGGGCACCGCCCAGGCAGCACGTTCGACGATTTCACGTTCACGCCAGAAGTGCACTTTGCCTTCAAGTTTCACAACACTGCCTTCGACCTTGATACGTATGCCCCTGGCATCGACTTCAGCGTTGCGCTTGAGGGCGTCTTCGATACTTTGCTGGATATCGAACACCTTCACTCTGGGGCGCAGGGTGATGCGATTGTCCACGCCCACTACGCCCGACAGTTTGCGCACGGCGCTTTCGGCGAGTTCCTTCTGATATTGCCAGTCCACTTGACCTTCCAGGGTTACCCAGCCTTTTTGCACGATGACCTTGATGTCGCCTTCGGGCGTATCGGAACGCCACGAGATGATGTTGACGGCGCGGTTGGCAATGGTGTCATCGGCCGTACCTGCGCCTTTTTCCAACCGGACCTGTATTTCCTCGGCCACGGCACGTACGCCTTTGATTGCCTTTACCGCACGTTCGGCGCTGACTTTCTGGGCGTAACTTTTCACGTGACCGGAGAGTGTCACAACCCCGTTGTCCACGCTTACGCCAATATGGGCAGCGTCGATATCGGGTTGAAACTCGAGCTCTTCCAAAATGGTTTTACGCAAGCTTAAATCGCTCATGACCGTGTCCTGTTCCGGATGACTGAAATGCACGGGCTGCGAAAGCCCATTTCTTTTTCTACGCCTGCGCGATACGAAGACATTGAGCTAAATCAACAAGGCTGAAGTGGACCGCCCGGCTATTCGCCAGACGGTTTTTGATAAATGTCAGACGAGCGAGCACAGGCACTGTGCCTGCGCCACGGGAAGGTTATTGGAAGTGCATCGCCACTGGCGGAAACGACAACCCCGGTATCAATGCAGTGCCGGACTGCCGGTGACGAGTGAAAGGGTTTATCGCGAACCACCTCAGCCATGCCGGTAGCGCTTACGCCCTGCCCATTGCCGGCTTCCCGGCAATGGGCAGGGGATCACCGGACTCACTCGCCTTTGATTGGCACGGTTTTATCCGCTTTCATGGCTTCGGGCTTTTTCGGCAGCGAGACACTCAGCACGCCTTTGCTGTAACTCGCTTCGATCTTGTCGGCGTCCACGCCTTTGGGCAGGCTGAACATCCGCTCGAAGGATCCGTAATGACGCTCGCTCAAGTAATAGCCCTTTTTACTTTCTTCCTTCTCCTCTTTCTTTTCTCCTCTGATGATCAGATTGCCGTTGGACAGCTTGATCTCGATGTTCTTCTGATCCATGCCGGGCAGTTCGGCGGTGATTTCGAAGCTCTTGTCTTTTTCGGTGATGTCCACCGCAGGCAAACCATAGCCTTTCAGTTCACTGCGCCAGAGCGGTTCAATATCGAACAGTCCACGACTGAAGGGCGACATCAATGATCCCCGATTGAAATCCTCGAACAGGTGATCGACCTGTTGCCGAAGCTTTTCAAAGGGCCGCCAAAGCTCTGTCGTCACGGGAGCCTGACTCGATTTTTCGTCTGTATGGACCTGCATTTTTTTTGCGGAATTGCTCATTTTCAACACTCCTCTCGGATAGGAGGCGGACCGCGTACATTCCTTTGAGTAGTCCGCCCCAAAAGACCAGACCCCAGATACCGGTATTAGAGAGTCAGCGTCCCTGACCACAGCACCCACCCGGCGTAGACTGCCGCCGTCCAGATCATGATCAACAGTCCCGTCTCGGGCCCATTGAGCGGTTGTCCCTGACGAGCCCTCAAGGTGCCCAGGAAAATCAACGAGCCGGGGGCATAGAGCAACGCGCTGAGCAGTATGTATTTGGGCCCGGCGGCATACAGCAGCCACAGGCAATACAGGGTGGCGACCGAGGCGATGGCCATGTCGCGCAGTTGCAGGGCGCGGTGGCCGGCGTAGGTCTGGCCCTGCCAGGTCAGCTTCAATGCATACAGTCCGCTGAACAGGTATGGCAGCAGAATCATCGACGTGGCAAGAGAGATAAGGGCCAGGTAAGTGGCGCTCGAATACAGGGTCAGCAACAGGAACAGCTGAATGCAGCCGTTGGTGATCCACAGCGCATTGACCGGCACCCCCCGGGTGTTTTCCACGGCGAATGTCCCCGGCATGACCTTTTCCTGTGCAGGCGTGAACATCGATTCCGCCGCCAGCAGCGTCCAGGCGAGCAGGGCACCGCCCACTGAAATGATCAAGCCGACGCTGATCAGGATCGCTCCCCACGGCCCGGCTGCCGCCTCTAGCACACCCGCCATCGAGGGGTTCTTCAGGGCCGCCAACTCCGGTTGTTTGAGAATGCCCAGCGACAGCAGCGACACCGCAATCAGCAGCAACAGAGTGATGACGAAACCGATAACCGTGGCACGACCGACATTGGCCCGCTGCGCTGCGCGGGCGGAGAACACGTTGGCACCCTCGATCCCGATGAACACCCAGACGGTCACCAGCATGGTGCTTTTGACTTGGTCAAGGGTGCTGCCCAAGGCCGGTGTGCCCCAGAAATCGACTGCGAAGGTTTCACGTTGAAACGCGGCGATCACCAGCCCGATGAACAGCAACAAGGGCACGATCTTGGCTGCTGTCGTCAACCCGTTGGCGCGTATCGCGGTGCCCATCCCCCTGAGGATCATCCAGTGCAACGACCACAGCAGCACGGACGCTCCGGCAATTGCTGCTTTGTTGTTGCCTTCACCGAACAGAGGGAAGAAAAAACTCAGCGCAGCAAAAAGAATCACCAGGTAGCTGACGTTGCCGATCCAGGCGCTGATCCAATAGCCCCAGGCGGAGTAAAAGCCGAGGAAATCGCCGCCCAGCCCCCGCGCATAAGCAAACACGCCGTTGTCCAGCGCCGGTTGGCGGTTGGACAAGGTTTGATAGACCAGCGCCAACGACAACATGCCGACGCCAGTGATCAACCAGCCAATCAGAATCGCTCCGGCGCCGGCACTCGCCGCCATGTTTTGCGGCAGGCTGAAAATGCCACTGCCGATCATTGAGCCAACTACCAGGGCAATCAGCAGACTCAGGGACAGACGTTTGGGCTCAGCCTTTCGCAAGCTGCCTGCCATTGGGGCAGCGGCTGTCGGCGGAGCGATCGGTTGGGTGCCATGCACATGCGTAGCCATGAGAAGCCTCCACAAGTCGAGAGTTGCTGCTTCCATCGAATGCAATGGTGCGACTGCTGATTCTGATTCTTGCGAAAACGTCCCCAGCCGGTTTGATGTAGATCAGAAACAAGACGAAGACCTGGTCTGTCCATCGCCTCAATGGCTCAGCCCTGGCCGACACAAAAGACTTTCAACTCCTAAGCTCTACTTGATCAGTGGCAGATGATTGATCACCAGAGATAGACAGTGTTTCGAGGTGCGCACATCAATGTTCAGTAAATGGCTGGACCCCATGCTTTTGCTGCTCACAACACTGGCGCTGCTGGCCGGGGGCGTTGCACATGTAGCGCAAAAGCCTGACTGGGCCTCGATGTCTTGGGCCGCAGGCAGTCTGCTGATGGCCTTGGTGCTGCTCGTCGAGATCGCCGGACGGCTGGCCCGGCGCGAAACGGGTGTAGACCTGATCGCACTGCTGTCGATCACCGCCGCCCTGGTTTTTCAGCAGACGCTGGTCGCGGCGGTGATTGCCTTGATGCTGGCGACCGGACGCACCCTGGAGTTTTTCACCAGGCAACGAGCCGAGCGCGAACTGCGTGCGCTGATCGATCGTGCGCCACGTTTTGCCTGGTTGCAGGAGGAGGGCGGTTTGCGCCAGATCCCTGTTGAAAGCATCCAGCCGCATCAGACGTTGCTGGTACGCCTGGGAGAGGTGGTACCGGTGGATGGCCGATTACTGAGTCCTGCGGCCATTCTTGACGAATCGGCACTTAGCGGTGAGTCCTTGCCCGTGACCCGACGAGAAGGCGAGCAATTGCCCAGCGGCGTATCCAATGTCGGCGCCCCCATCCGGCTGGTCGCTACGCGAACCGCCGCGCAAAGCACCTATGCCGCAATCGTGCGGTTGGCCGAGGCGGCACGCCGTTCGCGCGCGCCTTTTGTGCGATTGGCCGACCGCTACGCGCTGTTCTTCATCCCGCTGACGTTGCTGATGGCGGCATTGGCCTGGCAAATGAGTGGCGACCCCTTGCGAGCGTTGGCGGTGCTGGTGGTGGCCACACCTTGCCCTTTGATTCTGGCAGTGCCCATTTCGATCATGTCCGGGATTTCCAGGGCTGCCCGGCGCGGCATACTGATCAAGGACGGAGCGACCCTGGAAGCGCTGGCCGGGATCAAGCAGATTTTTTTCGACAAGACCGGCACGCTGACCAGTGGGCACGCCCGCCTGCAGTCGATCGAAGTCAAGGGCCTGGCCGACTCGCAGCAATTGCTTGGCCTGGCCGCCTCGCTGGCACAGGCCTCGACGCACCCTGTCTCCCAGGCCATCGTCGAGGCGGCGCAACAGCGCCATTTGCCCCTTAGCGTTCCGAGCGAGGTGGAAGAAAGTCCGGGTTCGGGGCTTTGTGGAGTGATTGATGGCAGGCGGGTGCGATTGGGCACGTTGTCTTTTGCTCACAAAGACGCCCCCGAGACCGACTGGGCCGCCGCCATGCTGCGCCATATGGATTACCTGGCGTGCAGTGGCAGCTTCATAGAAGTGGATGGGCAGCTCGTCGGCCTGTTGGTTTTCGCAGATACCGTTCGGCGCGAAACCCCGCAAACGCTGCGTCGATTGCGCAACAAAGGTATCGAGAGGATCGTCATGCTCACCGGTGATCGCCTGGAAACCGCCGAGATGATCGCACTGTCTGCCGGAATAGACGAACTGCGCGCCGGCTTGACCCCGGAGGATAAAGTGCGTGCCGTACAGGAAGGTTGTTTGCGTACCAGCACGCTGATGGTCGGCGATGGCATCAACGATGCTCCCGCATTGGCGGCGGCGAACGTCGGTGTGGCGATGGGGGCCAACGGTGCCACCGCTTCTTCGCAAGCCGCCGGCGTCGTGCTGCTGGTGGATCGTCTGGATCGCCTGGTCGAGGCACTGGACATTGCCCGACGAACCCGCCACATCGCCCGCATGGGCGTGCTGGTCGGCATGGGCCTGTCATTGCTGGCCATGGTGGCGGCTGCCCTCGGCTACCTGGCACCGCTGGTCGGTGCTGTGGTGCAGGAGGGCATTGATGTGGTGATCATCATCAACGCATTACGGGCATTGGGACCGATGTGGGGGCGCCGGCAGGAAAAGCTGACCGCGCAACATATTGATCGCCTGCAGGATGAACACCGGCAATTGTCCAGTGTGTTGAGTGACCTGCACCAACTGGCCAGTGACTTCGCCCGGCGCCCGGTTGCGCAAGCGCGAACCGACTTGCTGGAGCTGGTCGACAAACTGCAAACCTCATTGGCGCAGCATGAGCGCGATGATGAACACGCGCTGTACCCGCTGCTAACGCGAAGCCTGCCGGGCGAGGACCCTATGTCTGCCATGAGCCACGCTCACCGCGAGATTTTTCGCCTCATCCATCTGATAGCTCGTATGAGCCGCGATTTTAGTGCCGATCCTGCAACGGCCTCTTCCAATGAGATTCAGCATCAGCTGATTCGGCTAGACACCCTTGTGCGACTGCACTTTGATCAGGAGGAGGAGTTGTTCCGCTATCTTGATAGGCGCTAAAAACCTTAGTAAGGCACAACGCTTTTGCAACTAACTGATCCATTGTCTTGTGCCGGAAATTTTATAGTTCGAGCCACTCGAAGGGCGTTGGAATCTGTTGATCCTGTTCTACCTGTTAGAAAACCGCTTCGGCTAATTTTTTTGTCACCTTCAGACTTCGTTAAGAAATGGCTTTGATACTCCTCCCCAATTGATCCGGGGAGAAGTTTTCCAATGTCCGATTTCAACTGGAACGTTCAGTTGCCACTGCACTTTGGTCTGGCCGAAGCACAGCAGATGTATCTCGTCAGGGCCTTGCCGGACGCTCCGCAGCGGAGCGTCTTCGAAGCCTTTATCCAGCAACGTTTTCATAAGGCCCACGGTGCCGATATTCGCCATTTCATGCCGGAGCTGTTTGGCATGAGCGATCCTTCCGGTGCGCTTTGTGCGGTGGTCGGCGTACGTCTGGCGAGCGCCGGGCCGCTGTTTCTGGAAGGTTACCTGGACGAGGCGATCGACTCGCTGATTGGTTCCGCGGCCGGCCACGCCGTAAGCCGCTCAGCCATCGTCGAGGTGGGCAACCTGGCTGCCAGCGACACCGGCAGCGCACGGATGAGCATCATCGCGATGACCTACCTGCTCGCCATGGGAGGGCTGGAGTGGGTCGCCTTTACCGGGAACCTGGGGCTGGTCAACAGCTTTCATCGTCTTGGCTTGAAGCCCATGACGTTGTGTGCTGCCGACCCGGAGCGCCTGGGCGAGGACCGCCATGCCTGGGGCAGTTACTACGAAAGCAAGCCGTGGGTTCATGTTGGCAATATCCGCTCCGGTTTCATTCATTTGCGCAACATAGGTCTGTTCAGTCGCCTGGGCTTGCCAACCTCCATTGAAGGGGCCTGCCATGTCGCCTGAAATAGAGCGATTCAAACAGACCCTGCGTCATCATGCTGAGCAAAAAACCAACGCCATTGCGTTGTGGGGCGATCATCTGAAACTGGACTACGCCACGCTGTCTACCGAAGTCTTTCATCGCCAGCAGCGTCTGCGCAATGACCGGGTCAAGGTGCTCGCACTGGCGCTGGACAATGGCGTCGAAGCCATGTTGTGGGACCTTGCCGCGTTGTTCGAGGGTTTGACCTGCGTGGCCTTGCCGCCTTTTTTCAGCCCGGCACAACGCATGCATTGCCTGGAGCAAAGCCAGGCCGAACACGTCATTGCGGAACCGCAACTGCATGATGAACTGCAAGCGGCTGGATATCAGAAGTGCGGCGAGTTCTGGCGTCGCACGTTCAGTGGCTTGAACCGGATGCCTTTAGGCACCGCCAAGTTGACCTTTACCTCGGGCACCACAGGCACACCCAAGGGCGTGTGCTTGAGTGCAGACAGCATTTTGCGGGTCGCTCGTGAGCTGCACCTGGCCAGCCAGCCCACCGCCCCGCAACATCACTTGGCGCTGCTGCCGCTCGCCATTTTGCTGGAGAACATCGGTTGTTACGCCGCACTGTATGCCGGCGCTACCTTGAGCCTGCCTAGCCAGAAAACCCTGGGAATTCAAGGCGCCAGCGGTGCGGATGTGCCCCAGCTGTTGGGATGTCTGGCCAGCCGTTCGCCCCACAGCCTGATTCTGGTGCCGCAGTTGTTGCTGTTGCTGGTCAACGCTGTCGAGCAGAAGGCTTTCGACCCACAGCATCTGCGTTTTACCGCTGTGGGCGGTGCCCGTGTCAGCGAAGATTTACTGCATCGCGCTCAAAAGGTGCGCATGCCCGTCTATGAAGGTTACGGGCTGTCCGAGTGCGCGTCGGTAGTGTGCCTCAATCACCCGCAAGCACGGCGCCCCGGCAGTGTCGGACGGCCATTGCCCCATGTGGAGATTCGCCTGGCGGACGACGGCGAAGTGCTGATCAAGGGTTCAACCTTGCTGGGCTATCTGGGAGAGGCGCCGCACACAGCCCAGTGGTGGCCTAGCGGCGATCTCGGCGAGTTCGACGCCGAGGGGTTTCTCTACCTCAAGGGACGCAAGAAACATCAGTTCGTCACCAGTTTCGGGCGCAACGTAAACCCCGAGTGGGTGGAAGCCGAATTGACCCAGCGCGGGCCTGTCGCCCAAGCCTTCGTCTATGGCGAGGCCATGCCTCACAACCATGCGCTGCTCTGGCCCCTTCGCCCCGACTGCACAGACGAACAACTGGCCGCCGCCGTGGCCCAGGCCAATGAGGCTTTACCCGAGTACGCCCAGGTCCATCACTGGAGCCGCCTCGACCAACCCTTCACTCCCACCAACGGCTTGCTCACCGTCAATGGCCGGCCCCGCCGTGACGCTATCGTCGAGCGCTACCGGGCGCAATTGGCCGAATCTGCACTTTCCGAGGAATCCGCACCATGAGTTTTTTTGACACGCTGCAACAAGCCACTGAGCAAGAGCGCATTGAGTTGTTCAACTTGCCGATCATCCGGGATGCGCTGCAGGGCGACGTCAGCCTGGAAAGTTACCGGGCCTTTCTGGCTCAGGCCTATTACCACGTACGCCATACCGTGCCGCTGATGATGGCCTGCGGTGCGCGCCTGCCATTGCGTCTGGAATGGTTGCGCGAAGCGGTATGTGAATACATCGAGGACGAATATGGTCACGAACAATGGGTACTCAATGACATTCAAGCCTGCGGCGGTGACAGGGACGCTGTACGCGACGGGCGTCCGTCATTGCCGATCGAATTGATGGTCAGCTTCCTCTACGACCTGATTGCCAGGGACAATCCGGTGGGACTGTTCGGCATGGTCAACGTACTTGAAGGCACGAGCATCGCCTTGGCCACACACGCCGCCGGCAGTATTCGCCAGCGCCTGGACTTGCCGGAAAACGCCTTCAGTTACCTCAGCTCCCACGGCTCTCTGGATATCGAGCATATGCAGACCTACCGTCGATTGATGAACAGTCTTGAAGACCCGGGCGACCAGGCCGCCGTCATTCACGCCTCCAAAGTGGTGTACCGGCTCTACACCGATATGTTTCGTGGCTTGCCGCGTAACGGGGAGAATCTGCATGCGCCTGTCTGAAGCTCGCGTCGTGTTGACCGGTGCCAGCGGCGGCATCGGCCTGGCCATTGCCGCCGCACTGTGCGCCAGTGGTGCCCATGTACTGGCGGTGGCTCGACATCGGGAACCCTTGGTGCCGCTGCTTGAGCGTTATCCCGATAACCTGTGCTGGGTCCGTGCGGACCTGACGTTGCTCAGCGACCGCCGCCAGGTGCTGGCGCGAGCCCGGGGCATCGGCGGCATCAATCTGCTGATCAATGCGGCCGGGATCAATCATTTCGCCATGCTTGAACAACTGGATGACAGCGAGATCAATTCGATGCTCGCGGTGAACATCAGTGCGCCGATGTGCCTGACCAAGCTGATGTTGCCTCTGCTCAAGGAAGCCGATAGTGCCATGGTGGTGAACGTAGGTTCGACCTATGGCTCCATTGGCTACCCCGGCTACGCCAGTTACTGCGCCACCAAGTTTGCCCTGCGCGGGTTCTCCGAAGCCCTGCGCCGGGAGCTGGCAGACACTCGGGTCAAAGTGCTTTACGTTGCCCCGCGAGCGACACGTACCAGCATGAACAGCCCGGCGGCCCAGGCGCTGAACGATGCGCTCAAGACCAATGTCGACGATCCGCAAACCGTAGCGGCCGCGGTAATTCATGCCATTGCCGGTGACCGTCGCGACTTGTACCTGGGGTGGCCCGAGCGTTTTGCTGTACGCCTGAACAGCTTCCTTCCCCATCTGGTGGACCGTGGTTTGCGCAAACAATTGCCGCTAATCCGCCGCCTGAGCCAGAAACCCGACCAGGAGAGTCTCGAACCATGAAAAAGATCATCGTTTGCCTGCTGCTCGGCGCATTGAGTCAGAGTGTCTGGGCGCTGGATGCTGCCGACCAGCAGCGTCTCAACGGTATCCAGCAAAGCTGGGCGCATATTCAGTACGAGTTGCCCGAGGGGCAACGACCTGCTGCTTTTGAAAAGCTGGCCGCTCAGGCTTCGAGCTTCAAACAGGAACGCCAAACACTGGCTGAGGCCTGGATCTGGTCTGGCATTGTTACCAGCAGTTGGGCGGGCGCCCAAGGAGGGCTGGGTGCGCTGAGCAAGGTCAAGGACGCCAAAGCCGATCTGGAAACAGCCTTGACTCTGGACCCCAAGGCCCTGCAAGGTTCAGCCTATACCAGTCTGGCGGCCCTCTATGACCGCGTACCGGGTTGGCCCATCGGTTTCGGCGATTCGGACAAGGCCGAACAGTTGCTCAAGCTGGCATTACAAATTAACCCCAACGGCATCGACAGCCTGTACTTCTGGGGCGATCACCTCTACCGTCAGAAGCGTTATGTTGAAGCCAGGGCAGCGCTGCTAAAAGCCTTGCAGGCTGCGCCTCGACCTGGCCGCGAGAGCGCTGATACCGGGCGCCGCAAGGAGATCGAAACGCTGTTGGTGGACGTGAACAAGAAACTCGGCTGACAGGAGATCCTGTGCGTTTATTACTCATAGAGGATGACGTTGCGCTCGGCGAGGGCATTCATCAGGCCCTCAGCCGGGAAGGTTATACCGTCGACTGGTTGCAGGACGGCAACAGCGCCTTGCACTCGCTGCTCAGTGAAATCTTCGATCTGGCGGTGCTCGACCTTGGCCTGCCACGCATGGACGGTCTCGAAGTGCTCAGGCGCTTGCGTGACAGCGGTTCCAATCTGCCGGTGTTGATCCTGACCGCGCGCGATGCCACCGAAGACCGTATCGCCGGTCTGGATGCCGGTGCCGATGACTACCTGATCAAGCCTTTCGACCTGGCAGAATTGAAGGCGCGCATACGTGCGTTGCTTCGTCGCAGTGCCGGGCGGGGACAATCGCTGATCGAACACGCAGGTATCACCCTGAACCCCGGCACCCAGCAAGTCAGCTACAAAGGCGAGTCAGTGGCCCTGACGCCCAAGGAGTACCAGTTGCTTCACGAACTACTCTCGCCACCTGGCCGGGTAATGACTCGCGATCATCTGATGCAGTTGCTGTACGGCTGGAACGAGGAGGCCGAAAGCAACACTCTGGAAGTGCACATCCATCACCTGCGCAAAAAATTCTCCACCGATCTGATCCGTACCGTCCGAGGTATCGGTTACCTGGTAGAGGAGCGTCGATGAGCTCTATCCGTCGTCGTACACTGGTCCTGATCATCGGCCTGATGCTCGCAGGCCTGGCCGTGATCAGTGTGTTCAATCTGCACGACAGCAACCACGAAATCGCCGAAGTCTATGATGCCCAGCTGGCCCAGAACGCTCGCCTGTTGCAAGGCGTCATGCGTATGCCCATGGTGAGCAAAGACCATGCGGATCTGTACAAGGCTTTCAACCAGGCCCTGAACGAGGCGACGCCCAGGGCCGACGGGCATCCGTATGAAACAAAGATCGCGTTTCAGGTGTGGAACGCCAAGAACGAAGTGCTGGTACATACGGCCAGTTCTCCGTCCTTCAGCACACCTGCGGTCATACCGGGCTTCAGCGATGTAGTCGACCTGAATAACCGGCATTGGCGGGCCTTCCTGCTTGAAGACAAGCAGAACAACCTGCGCATCTGGGTGGGTGAGCGCGACGACGTGCGAATGGACCTGGTGGACCGAATAGTACGCCACACGCTGTGGCCTAATATTCTGGGGAGTCTCTTGCTGGCCGCCATGATCTGGCTGGCCATCGGCTGGGGATTGAAACCGCTGGTCAATATGGCCGCAACGCTGCGGGCCCGGAAGCCCGGCTCACTCGAACCCTTGCAATTGACGCCACTCCCCACTGAGCTTGAGCCCATGCAGGCCGCCCTCAATCGCATGCTCGCGCAAATTCAGGAAGTCATGGGGCGCGAGCGACGCTTTATCGCGGCTGCCGCCCACGAAATGCGTACACCTCTGGCCGTGCTCAGGATTCACGCGGAAAATCTGATGGAGGCAAAGAGTGAAGAGGATCGTTGCGCATCGCTCGAATTCTTGATTGCCGGCGTGGACCGTACCAGTCGACTGGTTAACCAATTACTGACGATGGCTCGTATTGAGCCTGTGACAGGGACTGAACCGCCTGCACCTATTGATCTGGCGAGCACCGTTCGCGACAGCCTGGTTCAGTTGACCCCCTGGTTGCTGAGCAAGGGGTTTGAACTGGTTTATGAGGTCAGCGACGACATCGGTCTTGCGAGAATCGACCCGACCGCGATTGATATTGCCTTGAACAACCTGGTTACCAACGCGGCGAATTTCTCCCCCAAGCACGGAGTCATCACTGTAAGGCTGGTCGAAAAGGAAAATAGCTTCGAGCTGTCTGTCGAGGATGAGGGGCCGGGCATCAATGAGCAAGATCGCGATCGCCTTTTCGAGCGTTTCTACAGCCGCGGAAATGATCAGGGTGCAGGGTTGGGGCTGACCATCGTCAAGGCTATTGCAGATCGTTTTGGTGGGCAGGTAAAACTGGAGAATCGTATCCCTGCGGGATTGCGCGCTACGTTGGAAATCGGTCGTTTATGACTCGACCATTGACAGTTTGAGAGACTGTTATTGGGTGTGGATTCAACCCATAGCTGACATTGCCAATCAATAAAACGGCTATCAGATGCATCGATTCCCAATGGCTGGCGATGCGTATCTCAAACTACGTTGTGTGAAGCGCCGGTCGCTATCAGTCAAACCCTCCAGTTCAAGCATTTGTGTCCTGCATCGGCAACCTATCTACGAAAGTCGTTAGATACCGCGGTTGTTACGGAGTAGTTCGCCGGTTCGCGCTAATAGGCGGAATCCGTATGTCCGCCTCATGTCTCCCTGGGTGTGGTCCAAAGGTTAGAAATGGATTTCAGCGGTCTTGAGTCCCAAGTCTCGAAGCTCGGCGATCAAGTCATCCAGATGCCCGAAAGACTCGACCTCCTCGTTGTCATCAACCAAGAAATAACTTCTACCGGCGTCCTTCTTGAAGAACACAATCCACTCCTTGGGGTTGGTCGGGTTTGCGATCACATGGGTGTCGAAGGTCACGCCTTCGGCATGTTTGCTTTTCACCGCTTTACGATTCATGTCAGTCACCACGCTACACGCGCTGTCGAATTTTCTATTTGCAGTACGCGCTCGTTCAGCCTCATGCGAGGCTTCACTATAAACATTTCCAGCCGCACTACACAGTGGATTCAGGGTATTTCAATTAACACCATATGTTAATATTATGCACATGCATCCACTGAGGAGCTAGCCATGATTGCGATAGGAGAGGCATGGAAGGCAGGGTTGTTGGGGCGAGGGCACTGGCTTCGCAATATGGTGTCTGGCGTGATCGTAGGGATCGTGGCACTTCCCCTGGCAATGGCGTTTGCCATTGCGTCTGGCGTCAAGCCTGAGCAAGGCATCTACACCGCAATCATCGGCGGCCTACTGGTTTCACTCTTTGGGGGAAGCCGCTTGCAGATTGCCGGGCCGACCGGTGCATTCATCGTGATTCTGGCGGGAGTCACGGCCAAGCATGGCGTTGACGGCCTGCAAATCGCCACGATGATGGCGGGGGCCATGTTGTTTTTGCTGGGTATTACCCGGCTCGGTGCAATCATCAAGTTTATCCCCGATCCAGTGATCGTCGGATTCACCGCGGGCATCGGCGTGATCATCTGGGTCGGACAGTGGAAAGACTTTTTCGGTTTGCCGGCAATCAGTGGAGAGCACTTCCATGAAAAGCTCTGGCATTTGCTACAGGCTCTCCCGGATCTTCATATGGCCACTACCCTGTTGGCTGCACTCAGTCTTTTCCTGGTGATCACCGCTTCCAAAATTCCCGGTTTCAAACGGGTGCCTGGCCCGCTAGTCGCAATGGCGGTCGCTACAGCGATACAGACAACCTTTCATTTCGAGGGAGTCGCCACGATTGGCAGCTCATTTGGTGGCATACCTCAAGGTCTTCCAGTGTTTAGCCTGCCTGAAATCACGCTGTCCCGCGTCATCGATTTGATTGGTCCGGCTTTCACTATCGCCATGCTTGGAGCAATCGAATCACTGCTGTCCGCAATGGTGGCCGATGGCATGGCGGGTACCAAGCATGATTCAAATCAGGAACTGATCGGGCAGGGGGTGGCCAACCTGGTCACGCCATTGTTTGGCGGCTTCGCAGCTACCGGAGCCATTGCCCGTACTGCAACCAATATCCGTAACGGCGGCACGAGCCCACTGGCCGGCATTACGCACGCTGCCACCTTGGTGCTTATTATTTTGTTCCTGGCACCCTTGGCCTCAAACATCCCACTGTGCGCCCTGGCCGCCATTCTTTTCGTGGTCGCGTACAACATGAGCGAGTTGAGACACTTCAAGCGCATGGTGCAGCGAGCCCCACGCGCAGACGTATCCATCCTGCTCATCACCTTCAGCCTCACAGTGTTCAGTGACTTGGTGATCGCCGTGAATATAGGTGTCATTCTCGCGATGCTGCACTTCATGCGACGCATGGCCTCATCTGTGGAGGTGCAGCAGATAGTCGAGCACGAACTTGAAGAAGAGCTGAGGGCCAGCGGGCATGCTCGACTGCCACCAGGGACACTGATTTACACGATTGAAGGGCCATTGTTCTTTGGCGCGGCTGAGACCTTCGAGCGTGTGTTAGCACAGACCCATACTGATCCACGCCTGCTGATTATTCGTCTGAAGCGCGTACCGTTCATGGATATCACGGGCTTGCAAGTACTGGAGGAGGTTATTCAGCAGCTGCACAAGCGCAATGTCGTGGTGAAACTCTGCGAAGCGAACACGAAGGTGCTCGGCAAGCTCGAAAGGGTAGGGATCCTGCAAGAAATCGGCCCGGAGCATTACCACGCCGATTTCAACATCGCACTGGCCAACGCGGCCAGTCACGTAGAGGGTACGTCGACACTCTAGAGGCTAACTGTCCGTGTTGGATTATGACTTGGTGTTGGTGGCATGCTTACTCTTGGTCGAATAGCTGGCACCGTGAGTATCCAGATAGTCGCGAATCAGTTGACGGACCACCTGTGAAGACGTCAGGTCTTGTGCAGCACAGAGTTCCTCGAAAGCTTTTTTCTTGGTGGGGTCAATGAGCACAGTGAGGCGCGCAGTCTTGCTTTCCATGGGGTATTCAATCGCTTAAGTCGCTGGATGTTAATCAAATTGTAATTGCCTTGTTCAGTGCTGTCACTGTACGGGCGGCTTGCTGCTTACCCACAAGTACAGATTTGGTTCTCGCGGTGGGTGAAGAGCCGGATCCGCTTCGATCAGGTTTCGCTCGAATCGGGTACCGATCCTGCTTTTTTACGTTGCGGTTAACCGAGCAAAGCTGCTCGTAGCAATCGTCATAGAGAAGGCAGGGGTGGGACTACCATTTTTTGCGGTCAGTTTAATAACTAAACTAAATAGCCGTTTAGTTTAGTTATAACTGTAAATCAGCAAAAGAGTAGGGTAGCTCATCCTTGGACGCTATCTTCCAAAAAAATGAACGATATCGCTCAACAGAAGCTAGCAATAAGGGAAAAAACATCAATCGATCACTTCCCGGGCTGGATGCTCGAAAGCGCGCACAGCTACCTGAAAGCAGCCGAGCTGCTGGATGCGCAACATCTGCCACACGTAGCACAAGTCAATGCAGCGACGAGTATGGAGATCCTGCTAAAGAGCTTTATTTCGATTCCAGACCAGCACCAGGGAACGACTGGGGAAACCTGCGTCCTCGATAAAGAGGCAATCAAGACGGCTCACAAACGTCTTCAAGACTCGGGGAAAACTGACCACGGCCAACGTGTTGATTGGCATGATTTGCTAACGTTGTTTCATGCCGTTCCTGAACAGATCAGGCGCAGCCTGGCACTGGACAGCCAAGAAGAATGCTTTGAAAAATATCAAAGTGTGTTCACCAACACCCGGTATCCATACGAGTCCAGCTGCGCGAAATCCTCTGACCCGATGCTGATGAGGATGCTGCGGTGGACGTTGGCCAACGTGGTTGGTTATCACAAGGAGCGCGGATCGCAGGATTCATACATTGTGAGTTACATCGCCAAGCAGCAAGCTGAACCAGGTGATGCGTAAGAGGCAGTGCCTGCCTTTAAATCTGACCACAAGAGCCCCTCAAGCCCGTATGTTGTACTTCGCATAATGTATATTATGTTAAACCAGATGCTATGTTAGAAATGTTCATGAGCTTCGTAAGTGTGACGCCTGATGAAAAAGTAGAAAATGACTGATTAAAAAAAATACCAAGATATCAGTGAGATGCAGCATTCTCCG
>NZ_JBYTDD010000032.1:0-5860 GCF_058791055.1 Pseudomonas sp. EU05-FHT14B02
AACAAGCGCTCGATGGCCAGCGGCTACGCCGGCCTGGACAACGAACTGTTCTACCTGGACAAGACCATGATGGTGTTCGGCGACGCTAAAAAGGTCATCGAAGACATGGTTAAAGCCGTCGAGTAAGTCCTGCCTCAGCGCAACACTAAAATGACGCGCCCTCCCCTATCCTGCGAACGTTATGCTTTCGCAGGACAGGGGTGAAGACTTATAGACGAACGCTGGCAAAGGTTGACTCGTTACGTGCCTGGCTCAACGCTGACATCGAACCGGCCAACGGCGACAGCACCAATGCTTGCGGCAGCGGCATCATCGCCACCTGCTGCGTGGTATTGGAGCCGACGCGCTCGTCACGCGGCGGAATGCCGAAGTACTCGCGGTAGCACTTGGAGAAATGCGGCGTGGACACAAAGCCACAGATCGACGCCACTTCGATGATCGACATTGGCGTTTGCTTGAGCAACTGGCGCGCGCGGACCAGGCGCAGTTTCAGGTAGTAACGCGACGGCGAGCAGTGGAGGTACTTCTGGAACAGTCGCTCCAGCTGGCGACGGGACACATCGACATACACCGCCAGTTCGTCGAGGTCGATCGGCTCTTCGAGGTTGGCTTCCATCAGCGCAACGATTTCCTGCAATTTTGGCTGGTTGGTGCCGAGCATGTGCTTGAGCGGCACACGCTGGTGATCCTGTTCGTTGCGGATGCGCTCATAGACAAACATTTCCGAAATGGCCGCCGACAATTCACGCCCGTGATCACGGCTGATCAGGTGCAGCATCATGTCCAGCGGCGCAGTACCGCCGGAGCTGGTGAAGCGGTTGCGGTCGAGGGTGAACAAACGGGTACTCATTACTATCCGCGGGAAAGCTTCCTGCATCGCCGCCAGGCATTCCCAGTGCACGCTGCAATCAAAACCGTCGAGCAGTCCGGCGCAAGCCAGGGCCCAGCTGCCGGTGCAGACCGCACCGAGTCGGCAGGCCTTGCGGGCCTGGCTTTGCAGCCAGGATACGTGTTCCCGGGTAACGGTGCGCTGGATGCCGATACCACCGCAAACGATGACGGTGTCCATCGGCGGGGCTTTGTGCATGGAGGCGTCAGGGGTGATTTGCAGGCCATCACTGGCCCAGACCTGGCCGCCATCGACGGTGAGGGTGGTCCAGCGATACAGCTCGCGACCGGACAACTGGTTGGCCATGCGCAGCGGTTCTACAGCGGACGCCAGAGAAATCAGCGTGAAATTGTCCAGCAACAGAAAGCCGATGGATTGAGGCGCACGGTTCTGGGGTTGGGCCCCGGAGTTGAACGTCGTCATTGCGGTATCTCCTCACACAAAGCGGGTGATTGGCCTCAGGCAAAGGCTCTTTTTATACCCCCATCCAAAAGTAGGTGGGTTTGGTCCAATTCAACCTGCAAAGGTCATACCCAATTACATATGTTTGAACGGATCCAAAAACGACATCACCCAATGTCTCTACGCTGAGGGTTTGCAGGGCGGGAGCCATAAGGAAAACGCTTGATTTTGAGCCCGTGCTTATCAAGCTTGTGCACATTCGTAGCACATACACGTGAGATGCCTATAAACGACGACTTATTTGTCACCGACACTCACATGTCGGTTTTTGAAAACAATAATGACCAATGCCCGATTTTGGGCTGGCACAAGCGTCATGCGCTATAAAAGTGATCTGCGACCGGGAGCAGAAAGGCTTGCGCAGTATTACGATCAGTTTGGACGACTGCTATTGGCCGATTCTGTTGAAAAAGTCGGCCATAGTTTGCGCATCAGAAAAGTACGCGTCCGAGATTGAAATCTTTACTGTTGGCAGAGGCTTCCGGACTCGGATTTCACGTAGCAGCGTGCAAAAAAGGCGTTTTCACCAGTCAATGATCAGGCAGTTTGGGCAGACCGACTTTTTCAACAGAATCGGCCGGCTTCTGCCTGTCGCCACCAGCAGCACCAGGTATCTGTCCAGGCACCTTATAAACACCGCCATATTGATACACCGTCGCACTCCAATACTGGCTGCCGTTACGTTTTTGGCGAATCCATCCATCTGCCACCAAGTTGTTTGGCGATCATTCGATTCTTAAAGCCATGACCGAGCAGCAGAACCGGGCCTACGCTGGCAAAGGACTGAAGTCGTCGAGCTGCCGTGCTGGAACATCGCAGTGACCAGCGCCGGCAGTGGCCCGTCGCCTAGCCCGACGGCGACCATCACAGCAGATATTTTGCCGCAGGCCAGATAGCAGAGCTATTTCTTCAATATGACCAGACGAAAACGGTCAGTCAAAGAACTCCATACCTGCATACGGCTGACGTCGGCATTGCTCAAGCCTTGAAGCCAGGCTGCCCACATGCACTTCCAGGCGATGCCCATCGGGGTCCGAAAAATAAAACGATTTACCTTCGCTCGAGTTGGATTTCCACTCAATAACGTTACGAAGCCGCAAGTAAGCGGTGACTTCTTCAAAATCATCCTGCCCCACCGAAAATGCATAGTGGGTGTAATCAGGCTGTTTTTCCGCCAGACGTGTCTCATCGAGAGACAGACAAAGCCAGAGATCGCCGAGGGAAAGATAAGCCCCCGTTTCCCAGCGGGCAGCCAATCTAAAGCCGGGTAGAGCCACATAAAACTCAATACTGCGAGAGAGGTTCACAACCGCCAACGTCAAATGATTCAAGCCAGTCAACATGAGCATCTATCCAGAACCAGTCCACGAGAACGGTTGAGGATATCAATGTCGACTTTTTCAACACAATCAGCCAGAAGCGCTCACTCATCAAGACTCATGTCTTAGGCCGCCTGCCTACGTAATGACGCAGCCCTGATTGGAAGAATTCGAGATATGGGCGCCTGCATGGGTCATTTGCCACCCGGTCCTTGCTGGATAGAGCGGATGTGCCATCAGGCCAAATCCAGTGCTCGACGCTCATCATTGCAGCTGTACAGAACGGGCTGATGGAATGCCCGCTTCACGCTCTGAGGAAGTCAATCAACCAAAATCGAGGTTCTTGAGAATACCTCGCACAAGCCCATCGCGGATTTATCCGCGATGGGCCTGCAACCGCTTAGCAACGTTCGGCCCGTAGCAAAAGCATCATACCGCCAGGATAAAATCCGCCTGATCGATACCTGCACTGCTGACACCGACAAGGCGAATAGAGTCCATTCCGATCCCGATCAGCGTGTCCGCCCCGTCAGCCGCAATGCTCACGTTGGCAGCGAACGTTTCGCTGCTGATCCCCAGCCCCGCGATATTGAGCAGGTCCTGCCCTCCGGCCGGATTGACGTCGAAGTCCTGGATCGAGTCGTTGCCGAAGCCTGCGGCAGCAAACGCGAAGGTATCGTTGCCGAGGCCGCCGTTCAGCATGTCGTTGCCCAACCCGCCGAGGAACAGATCGTCACCCGCACCGCCGACCAGAATGTCGTTGGCCAGGCCGCCCAGCATCCTGTGGTTTGCCGCCGCTGCATCGTAGGCCAGTTCACTGCCGCTGCCCTCGGCGTTCGCCTGCAAACCCGCCGCCGCGTATTGGCCATTCAGCGCGATCTGCGCCGCATGCGCGCCGTCGTTCACGATCAGCAGGCCGCCGATGCCTGTGTCATTCGCTGCATAAGTGATCTGCGTATTGGCGCCGAACGCAATATCGCCAAAGTTCAGCGTGTCACCCTCGGCAAAACCGCTGACGCTGCCACTGAACGCCGTCGACACTTCAAGCTTTAGCGTGCCTGCCGAGCCGCTGTCAAACGTCACATGCTGATCGGAGGCAGCACCGAATTCCAGCATCGCCGAACCGCTGATAGTCGCGCTTCCCCCGCCTTGGGCATCTCCGTGGATGGTGATATTGCCATCGCTCGCCCACAGGCTGCCGCTGTTGACCAGCGCACTTTCAATCACCAATCCGCCGCTGCCGCTGGCTTGCAGCACCCCCGTGTTGGTGACGGCGCTGCTACCGGTATCGATCACCAGCGCATTGACGCCGCTGGCATGAATCAGGCCTGAGTTGACCACTATCATCTGCCCCGCTCCCAACTGACCGGCACCCGAGATGGTGTTGTCGGCATTGGTGAGCACCGTGTCGGCGCTGCCACCAAAGATCACGTTGTGCGCGCTGTCGGACAGAACCACTTGCCCGCCACCGGTCAAGGTCGCGCCACGGAACAGGATCTCAAGGCTGGTCTCGTTGCCGGTGGAGCCGAGCTCAATGGTGCCGCTGTTATGGATGTTGCCACCGAACGGCATGATCGCGCCGTCGGCAATGGTGAGGGTGCCGGCGTTGTTGATGAGCGGATCGACATCGAACTGGAAGTTCGCTTCGCTCAAGTCCGCGGCAACGACACCTTTCAGGGTGACCGTCTGGCCCGAGCTTATGCTGACCAATGCATTGCCATTGGCGTCATTAGTGATACTCAAGTCAGCAAAGCCAGTGACGCCCGTGAAGCCGATCATGTCGATCTTGTCTACCGTGGCATCGAAACTGTAGATCTGATTGTTGCCAATCGGCTGGGCGAAGACGAAGGTGTCGGCACCGGATGAACCGGTCAGGTTGTCGTCAGCGGACAAGGCGAAGATCGGCGTGCCGGGGGCAAAGGACTCGACGTTATTGAATACATAGGAACTGCCCACACTGCCGTCGGCGTTAGTCCAGGTCATGTTGATGTGGAGTACCGCAGCGCCCGCGAAGCCTTCAGGTGTTGTCACCGTCAATGCTCCGGGATCGCTGGTCTGCACGGTCCAGGTACCATCGCCGTTGTTGATTCCGGCGTTTAGAGTCCAATTTGACGGAACGTCGGCAATTGTGACAACAAAGCTATCGCTCAGGCCTGCCGATGGATCAGCAATCGCAAGGTTTATTGCTTCTCCGGACACTCCCGCAGGGTAAGTCAGGCTAATGCTTGTTGCAGCACTAACGTTGCCTGCCGCGTCCATAGCCGTGACAAATAGCGTCTTGGTACCCGTAAACTTGCCAGTCAAATCAATATTGGCGAATTGACCGCCGGTATTGGTCGTTCCGGTCCCAATTTCTGTGTCGCCTGCGCCAAACACGCCATTGCCATTGTCCAGGTAAACCTTAATGAATGAATTAGCTTCGGCGCTCCCTGAAAGCTTATGGTTTGTACCGGAGTTGTTGTAAGTCAGCCCAGTCGGTGACGCTGGCGGTGTTGTATCAATCGGAGTTTCGACGACGTTCTGCACGTTCACCGTAATCGTCTGCGTGTCGATTCCGCCATTGCCGTCGGACACCCGAACGTCCACAACGTAGGCGTTGTCACCGTCAGTACCACCGACATCCTGGGCATTCTCGTAATCGGGCGCTGAGTTGAACGTCAGCACCCCGCTCGAACTGATCGAGAACTTGCTGAAGTCCGTCCCGGCCGTATTCAGGAGCGAGTAGCTCAGCGTCTGCGCTGGCAGATCGGGATCGGTCGCCACCACCGCCGTGACCGCCGTAGTGTTCTCCGCAACATTGACCGAAGCCGTCGCACCGCCACCGTTGGACGTGATCGTCGGTGAGTCGTTGCTGCCGGCGATATGCACGGTGACCGAAGTGAGGGTGCCATCGGCACTGCTCACCGCGAAGGTGTCGGTGTAGGTGGTACCGGCGGCGAACTCGTTGTGCGCGGAGCTGGCGACGTAGGTCCAGGCACCGCCGGTGCCGATGGAGAACTGGCCGTAGCTGCCGGCGGTGTTGGTTTGCGCGACGAAGGTTGCGGCGCTGTCGACGTCGCTGATGGTCAGGGTGCCGGTGGTGGAAATGTCCACGGCGGCATTGGTCTCGGTGAGGTTGGCGATGTCGGCTGACAGCACGGCCGCATCATTGGTGCCGAGGATATGCACGGTGACCGAAGTGAGGGTGCCG
>NZ_JBYTDD010000032.1:5957-94578 GCF_058791055.1 Pseudomonas sp. EU05-FHT14B02
CGTCGCTGACCTGCACGCTGAACACGTCGTTGTGACTCTCGCCCGCCTTCAGCGACTGCACCGCACTGGCGACACCATTGGTGCCATTGGCCAGCGTGTAGGTCCACTGGCCGCTGTTGTCCACGGCGATCGAGCCGTAGGTGCCGGTATTTGACCCGGCAATACTCCAAGTGGCGGTGGCATCGTGATCGATGTCGGCCGAGCTGAACTGGCCACTCACGCTGAGCGTGGTGTCTTCCTGCACCGCGCCGGCATCATGGCCCGTTGCGAAGCTGAGCACTGGCGCGTCATTGCTGCCGGTAATGGTGACGGTCACCAACTGGGTGTCGACGCCGCCGAGGCCGTCGCTGACCTGCACGCTGAACACGTCGTTGTGACTCTCGCCCGCCTTCAGCGACTGCACCGCACTGGCGACACCATTGGTGCCATTGGCCAGCGTGTAGGTCCACTGGCCGCTGTTATCCACGGCGATCGAGCCAAAGGTGCCGGTATTTGACCCGGCAATACTCCAAGTGGCGGTGGCATCGTGATCGATGTCGGCCGAGCTGAACTGGCCACTCACGCTGAGCGTGGTGTCTTCCTGCACCGCGCCGGCATCATGGCCCGTTGCGAAGCTGAGCACTGGCGCGTCATTGCTGCCGGTCAGGGTGATCGTCACGTCCTTGGTCACCGTCGCCCCAAAGTCGTCGGTCAGTGTCACCGTGAACACTTCGGTCTTGGTCTGGCCCTCGGCCAGGTACTGCGCCGCGCTGTTGTTCAGCGTATAGGTCCAGCCCACGCTGCCCGCCGCGTCGCCCGTGCTCTCATCGCTGACAATGGCCACCAGCGTACCCAGCGCACCGGACGGCGCGCTCACGCTGGCCACATGTGCGTCATCGGCCAGGTCCACGTCGCCGAAGGAGAAGCTGCCACTGGCCACCGTGGTACCGTCTTCGGCCACCGCCCCGCTTTCGACTTCTGCCGCCGTCACCGTCGGCGCGTCGTTGGTGCCGGTGATAGTGATGGTCACATTTTGCGTTACCGACGAACCCTGACCATCGCTGATGGTGACCAGGTAAGTTTCGGTTACTGTCTGTCCCTGAGCCAGGTACTGCGCCGCCGAATTGTCCAGGTTGTACGTCCATTGCACCGAACCGTTGGCCGCGTTCGCTGCTTCGCTTACCGGCGAGAGCATGAACGTACCAAGGGGAGTAGCGTTGCCCTGCGCCGGCGCGAACGTCGCCATGTGCGTGTCACTGAGGTCCACGTCGTTAAAGGCAATCGTGCCGCTGGACATCAGCGAGTCGGTTGTGCTCGCAGTGGTGTCGGCGTCTTCGGTCACCATGCCGGCCTGCGTACCGAGGCTGATCGTCACACCATCATTCATGCCCGAAAACTGCACCGTCGCGGTGGCCCAACTGAGCGTTCCGTTGCCGAGGCGCATCGCATAGGTAAAGCTGTCCGTCAGGAGTTCGCCAACTGCAAGCGCCTGGAGTTGTGCCTTGAAAGCAGTGGTGAAGGTAGCGGCATCGTAGCCGACCTTACCGTCCGAGGTGATCCAGATCTTTGCACCATTCAAACTGGTGTCGGAACTCGTCGCCTCAGCCCTCGCCGTATCCTGGGTCAGGAGGTCGGCCGGCGCATACGTCTTGGTGGCAGTAGAAAGACTGTCCGCGTTGTCGAGTGACCAGAGTGTCTTCGCGCTACCGCCGAGGTCATTGGACATGACGTCCCAATACACGACCCCCAGCAGATTTTCAGTGGTGGTATAGACGTCATCCTTCGCCTGCGGCGTGTTGGAAAACGAGGTAATGGTTCCGCCGCTGGTAGTGGTGGTGCTAGCCATGTCTTTCTCCCAAGAATGTCACTCAGAGCAAAAAAACCGCTGTGGGCCTACCAACAGGCGCAGCCGATTCTTCCTCAACCCACGAACACTTCACTCCACCGGTACCAGCCGACTGGCCAGTAGCTTCACGCCCACCCCGGCCCTCTCTCCCAGCGGCTCAATGCGCACGATTTGTCCTTGCGCCTTGAACTTCATGGGGCCGCCGGGCGTGTCGAGTTCAATCTCGAAGTCAATCAAGCTACCCACCTGCTGCTCGCTATCGGTTTCGAAATACAAACCGGAGGCGCTGATGTCACGGGTGACACCCTTGCCCCCGCCGATCAGTTGCAGCGACAGGGTGACTTGCTCACGGGGCTCAATTCGGTGTGTGTCTCTCATGACTGCAGTCTAAAAACGGCTGCTGTTTATTACATGAGTGCGCTATCCCTTTTTTTCTGGGAGTCAATCACCCATGAAAACAGTGTTTTATGGGACAAATGTCATGGGAGGGGGGACTGAAGCGCTATAGAAAAAAGCTACAGGCTGCAACGATTGCTATCATGATCAGCTAACACAACCCGCCTAAAGAGGCAGCGACCCGAATGCCAATTCAAGTCCTGTTAGTAGCTCTACCGCTCGTGGCCTGGGGCCTTGAGCGCCTGGTGGAAAGCGCTCAGCCAAGGTTGGCGCTGGCGGGTTCGGTGGCGTCGGTGGCGCAATACCTGCTTTCGCTGCACCAGTACGCGCCGGATGTGGTAGTGCTGGACCTGGACAGCGAGGGCTGTATCGAGTCACTGGCCGACTTGCACAGACAGACCAAAGCCAAGATTCTGGTCGTGACAGGGTCGAGCGACGTGGCGCTGCATGACAGTGCGGTGCTGGCGGGCGCACGTGGCGTGGTGGATAAGCGGGAGTCGGCATCCGCATCAACATTGCTCAAAGCCATAGAAAAAGTGCATGACGGCGAGCTCTGGATTGACCGCAATGCGACCAGCCGTATCTTCCTTGAACTGGCGCGCAAGAAAGTCGAGCGCGACACAGACCCGGAGCAACAAAAAATCGCCAAGCTAACGCGCCGCGAGCAGCAAACCATTGCATCGCTGGCCCGCGACCCCTCTGCCCCTGGCAAGTTGGTGGCCGAGAAACTGCACATCAGCGAGCACACGCTGCGCAACCATTTGACATCGATCTACAGCAAGCTGGGCCTGACGAACCGCGTAGATCTGTACGCCTACGCACACAAGCATGGGCTTTCCACAGTCGACTGAGCCGATTTCTTCCAGATTGATCGAAAACCCGATCTATCCCCCCATCTCCTGCGAGGCCGGCAAGATTCGCCATCAATATGCGTAACAGACCACTGCCGCAGTGGATCTTCACGGAACCCAGCCTTTATCCTTGACGCCCCCCGCTGTCCCGAGTCCTGGAGTTTCGCCCATGCCCCATGAAGGCAACCTGCTACAAGCCGCTGTCGTGTTTCTGATGGCGGCCGTACTCATCGTTCCATTAGCCAAGCGCCTGCAACTGGGGGCGGTTCTGGGTTATCTGTTTGCCGGGGTGATCATCGGCCCGTCGGTGCTGGGCCTGATCGACAACCCGCAAAGCGTCGCGAACATTTCCGAACTCGGCGTGGTGTTGCTGCTGTTCATCATCGGCCTGGAACTGTCACCGCGACGTTTGTGGGTGATGCGCAAATCAGTGTTCGGCGTGGGCTTGGCCCAAGTGTTGCTGACGGGTTCGGTGATCGGCGTGGTGGCGCTGTGGCTGTTTGGCCAGCCGTTGAACACCGCGATTGTCCTGGGCCTGGGCCTGGCGCTGTCGTCCACGGCGTTCGGCCTGCAAAGCCTGGCTGAACGCAAGGAACTGACCAGCCCCCACGGGCGGCTGGCGTTCGCGATTCTGTTGTTTCAGGACATCGCCGCGATTCCCTTGATCGCCATGGTGCCGTTGCTGGCTGGTGGCGATCGCAGCATCACCGCCAGCGAAAACCTGAACCACGGCCTGCAAGTACTGGCCAGCATCGCCGTCGTGGTGATCGGCGGGCGTTATCTGCTGCGACCGGTGTTTCGCGTGGTGACCAAAACCGCGTTGCCAGAGGTCTCCACCGCTACGGCGTTGCTGGTGGTGATTGGCACAGCATGGCTGATGGAACTGGTCGGGATTTCCATGGCCCTGGGCGCCTTCCTCGCCGGCCTGTTGCTGGCGGACTCCGAGTATCGCCATGAACTGGAAGCCCAGATCGAACCGTTCAAGGGCCTGTTACTCGGGCTGTTTTTCATCAGTGTCGGCATGGGTGCGAACCTGAGTCTGCTGCTGAGCATGCCGGTGGCGGTGCTGGGTCTGACCCTGTTGCTGATCGCGATCAAACTGCCGCTGCTGTTTATTGTCGGTCGATTGGCCGGTGGCTTGAAGAACGTCAGCGCGATCCGCCTGGGTATCGTGCTGGCGGCCGGTGGTGAATTTGCCTTTGTGGTGTTCAAGATCGGGCGAGATCACGGGCTGTTCGCGGCAGAACTGTATGACTTGCTTGTGCTGACCATCACCCTTTCCATGGCCGTGACACCGTTGTTGCTGCTGCTCTGCGCACAGTTGGTCAGCCCGAAAGTGCAACCGGTGGAAGTGCCGGAGAAGTTTCGCGAAATCGACGCCGACGCGCCACGGGTGGTGATCGCTGGCATGGGTCGCATGGGTCAGATCGTCGCGCGGATTTTGCGTGCACAGAACATCAAGTTCGTGGCCCTCGACACCTCGGTGGAAACCATTGAACTGTCCCGCAGTTTTGGTGGCGTGCCGGTGTTCTACGGCGACCCGATGCGCCCGGAAATCCTCAACGCGGCCAAGGTCGGGGAGGCCGAGTACTTCGTGATCGCCACTGACGACCCGGACACCAACATCAAGACCGCCGAACTGGTGCGCAAGCTCTATCCGCATATGAAAATCATCGCCCGCGCCCGTAACCGCCAGCATGTGCACCGGCTGATGGACGTCGGCGCACACGCCGTGCGCGAAACCTTTTATTCGGGCCTGGAAATGAGCCGGCAAACCCTGATCGGGCTGGGATTGACCCAGGCTCAGGCGGATGCGCGGATCAAGCGCTTCAAGCAGCACGACGAAGTGGTGCTCGAGGCCCAACATGCGGTGTATGACGACGCGGTGAAAGTGATGCAGACGGCGCAGGAAGCGCGGGCGGAACTGGCCAGGTTATTCGAGTCGGATCAACTGCAAGAGCAAGCGGACAAGAATTGAGGTGACTATTCGGGCCTGCTCGCGATGAACGATAACGCGGTGTGATGGATCAACAACAATTGCCAAGGAGCCACCATGACTGACCAACCTGCCCCCGCCCTCAAGGAAATCTTCAACACCGAGCGTCTCCAGCACATCGCCACCGAAATAACGGCGGTATATCCGGAATTCGAGGCCAGACGCTTCCTGAAGCTGGCCCGATCCGGCCTGGCAGAGCTCAGTGTCATGCAACGCATGGCCCGGGTCAGTGAATGCCTGCACGCGGTGTTGCCGCTGGACTATGAAGCGTCGCTGCAGGTGCTGCGCGCCCTCGCCCCGCGTCTGAACAGCGGCTTCGTCAGTATGTGCCTGCCGCACTATGTCGCCAGCTACGGCGCCCATGCGTTCGATCAGTCGATGGACGCGCTGAAGTATTTCACCGCTTTTGGCTCTTCGGAGTTCGCAATCCGTCACTTTCTGCGCAGTGACCTCGAGCGCTCGCTCAAGCTGATGCATGCCTGGTCGCTGGATGACAACGAGCATGTGCGGCGCCTGGCCAGCGAAGGATGCCGGCCACGCCTGCCCTGGTCATTCCGGCTGGAGCCCATCCAGGCCGACCCGACACTGGCGGCGAACATCCTCGACAACCTCAAGGCCGACACGAGCCTGTACGTACGCAAATCCGTGGCCAACCACCTCAACGACATCACCAAGGATCATCCCGACTGGGTGCTGGACCTGATCGAAGGCTGGTCGCTGGACAACCGGCACACCGCATGGATCGCCAAACACGCCCTGCGCAGCCTGATCAAACAGGGCAACCGGCGGGCACTGGCGATCATCGGCGCGGGCGGCAAGCCTGAAGTCGAGATCATTGATGTAAAAGTCGAACCGCCGGTGATTGGCCTCGGAGAAAAAATCACCCTGTCGTTTGCGGTCAAATCCACCGTTCAAAGCAGCCAGCGCCTGGTGATCGACTACGCCATCGATTACGTCAAGGCCAACGGCAGCACCTCGGCGAAGGTGTTCAAGCTCAAGGCGCTGACGCTGCCGGGCAACGCAGTCGAAGCCGTTAGCCGTAGTCAGCAGATCAAGGAACTCACCACCCGCCGGCATTATGCGGGGCGCCATGCGGTGCACATCATGGTCAACGGTGAACGGCTGGCCAGCACGGCGTTCGAGATTCTTGCTTGAGCCTCAAGATGGATATTGGATGTGCTCGCGATGGCGTCCGTTCAGGCACCGTAGGAGGTTGGCCCGAGCAACAACCCTTGCTCCCGCTCACACAACTCCACCACATAATCCCAAAGAACCCGCAGCCGCACCGATTTGTGCAGTTCCCGGCGGGTGCTGATCCAGTAGCTGCGCTGGATGCTTTCGTCCGGCAGCAGCGGCACCAGACCGGGATCAGCGCTGGCCATGTAGCACGGCAGCACGGCGATCCCCAAGCCTGAGCGCGCCGCCTGTTGCTGGGCGATCACGCTGGTGCTGTGAAACACCACCCGCGGGTTGCGGCAGAAGCTGTTGAGGAACATCAGTTCCTGGCTGAACAGCAAATCATCGACATAGCCAATCCACGCATGACGCCCCAGGTCCTCCCGACTGCGCAACGGCGGTGAGCGATCGAGATAGTCCTGGCTGGCATACAGCGCCAGGCGATAGTCGGTGAGTTTTCGGGTGACCAGCATGTCGGCGGCCGGGCGCTCAAGGTGGATGCTGATTTCCGCCTCGCGGTTGAGGATGCTGACAAAACGCGGCACCGCCACCAGTTCCACCTCCAGCCCCGGATAGCGCTCGAACAAACCGTTCATGCGACTGGCCAGGAACATGATGCCCAGCCCTTCCGTCACGCCGACGCGGATCTTGCCCAGCGGCGCGGTGGATTGGGTGATCTCCTCCTGGGCCAGCAGCGCCACGTTCTCCATCGCTTCGGCGTGTTTAAGCAACGCCTCGCCGGCCGGGGTCATCTCGTAACCCTGGGCATGCTGGACGAATAACGCCGTACCGAGGCTTTTTTCGATGGCCTCGATGTGCCGCGCCACGGTGGCATGGGTGGTGTTCAAGCGACGAGCAGCCGTGAGCAAACGCCCGCTGCGCTGCAATTCGAGAAAAAACCGCAGGTCATTCCAGTCGAACATGAATCGTCCTTGTTCGTTGCCGTTCGGGATGCTGTTTAAAAACGCACAGCGGCTGCGCAAAAACTAACATTCTTTTGACGAAAGCTAACAACTAGGATGACAGACAACAAGAACAACAACACGAGGTCAGGGATGCAGGCTTCCCTAGATGAATTCGATTACATCGTGGTCGGGGCCGGGCCGGCCGGGTGTCTGCTGGCCAATCGACTGTCGGCCGATGCGCAACATCGCGTATTGCTGCTTGAGGCCGGTGGTCGCGACAACTATGCGTGGATTCACATCCCCGTGGGTTACCTTTTCTGCATCGGCAACCCGCGCACCGACTGGTGCTTCAAGACCGAAGCGCAACCTGGCCTGCAAGGTCGCGCCCTGAGCTACCCGCGCGGCAAAGTGCTGGGGGGCTGCTCCTCGATCAACGGCATGATTTACATGCGCGGCCAAGCCGGCGACTACGACGGCTGGGCCGCCGCCGGCAATCCTGGCTGGAGCTGGCGAGACGTATTGCCACTGTTCAAGCAGAGTGAAAATCACTTTGCCGGTGCCGCCGAATTTCACGGCGCCGCGGGCGAATGGCGGGTCGAACGCCAGCGCCTGTCATGGCCGATTCTCGATGCGTTCCGTAGTGCCGCCGAGCAAAGCGGCATCGCCAGCATCGATGACTTCAACCAGGGCGATAACGAAGGTTGCGGTTATTTCCAGGTCAATCAAAAGGCCGGAATTCGCTGGAACGCGTCCAAGGCCTTTCTCAAACCCATTGGCCAACGTCCCAATCTCACCGTGCTGACCGGTGTCGAAGTCAACCGCGTGTTGCTGGACAATGGCCGCGCTTCGGCGGTCAGCGCCCGCTGGCAAGGCCAGGCAAAAACCTTCAAGGCGCGCAAGGAGATCGTCCTGTGTGCCGGCTCGGTCGGTTCGCCCAGCATCCTGCAACGCTCCGGCATCGGCCCGCGGCCACTGCTTGAGCGGCTGGGGATTGGCGTCGCCCATGAGTTACCCGGCGTCGGTGGCAACCTGCAAGATCACCTGCAACTGCGGCTGATCTACAAGCTGGAAAATGCCCGCACCCTGAACCAGATCGCCGGCAGCCTGTGGGGCAAGCTGGGCATGGGCCTGCGCTACCTGTATGACCGCAGCGGCCCGCTGTCCATGGCGCCGAGCCAGTTGGGCGCCTTTGCCCGCTCGGGGCCGGAGCAGACTTCAGCCAACCTCGAATACCACGTGCAGCCGCTGTCGCTGGAGCGCTTTGGCGAACCTTTGCATGCCTTCCCGGCGTTCACCGCGTCGGTCTGCGATCTACGTCCGCAAAGCCGTGGCCGGGTGGAAATCCGCTCGGCCGATCCGCAAGAAGCCCCGCTGATCCAACCCAATTACCTGAGCCACCCGCAAGACCTGCGGGTCGCCGCCGACGCCATTCGCCTGACCCGGCGCATCGTCGCCGCCCCGGCCCTGCGTGCCTTCAATCCGGCGGAGTACCTGCCCGGCGACAGCCTGCAAAGCGAAGAACAGCTGCACGAAGCCGCCGCGCGGATCGGCACCACGATTTTCCATCCGGTGGGCACCTGCCGCATGGGCAATGACGCCGACGCCGTGGTCGATGCGCAACTCAAGGTCCATGGCATCCCCGGCCTGCGCATTGCCGATGCCTCGATCATGCCGCGCATCACCTCGGGCAACACCTGCTCGCCGACGCTGATGATCGCCGAGAAGGCTGCACAATTGATCCTCAACCCTGCCACTAGGAGCATCACACCGACAATGGAACTGATCGCACACCCCTGAATCCTTACTCGCCCCCCTGTAGGAGCGAGCTCGCTCGCGATGGTCGCCAACGATAACGCTGCAAACCTGACACCCACGTGCGCGCTCAGGTTCATCGCGAGCAAGCTCGCTCCTACATACAAGTAGCGGATACACCCGATACATCGCAGTAGCGGCACCCGCCCACAAGGCCGGTGCCGGCAGTGGAACAACAAAAACAATCACTGTGAGGGATACCGGTATGTCAGAGAACGTTCAAACCCTGGAAGCCGTGCGCAGCGCGGGCACCAGCCAGGAAACCCAGAAAGTCATCTTTGCCTCGTCCCTCGGGACAGTCTTCGAGTGGTACGACTTTTTCCTCTATGGCGCCCTCGCGGCGGTGATCAGCAAGCAGTTTTTCGCCGGGGTCAACGACACCACGGCGTTTATCTTTGCGCTGATGGCCTTCGCCGCCGGCTTTATCGTGCGGCCATTCGGCGCGCTGGTGTTCGGTCGGTTGGGGGACATGATCGGGCGCAAGTACACCTTCCTCGCCACCATCGTCCTCATGGGCCTGGCGACGTTCTGCGTCGGGCTGCTGCCGACCTATGCCAGCATCGGCATCGCCGCGCCGATCATCCTGGTGGTGCTGCGCATGCTCCAGGGTCTGGCCTTGGGCGGTGAATACGGCGGCGCCGCGACCTACGTCGCCGAGCACGCACCCATCGGCAAGCGCGGCTTCCACACCAGCTGGATTCAATCCACCGCGACCCTGGGTCTGCTGCTCTCGCTGCTGGTGGTGCTGGGTTGCCGCTACTTCACCGGCGATCAGTTCGAAGTCTGGGGTTGGCGCATTCCGTTCCTGTTTTCCATCGTGCTGCTGGGCATCTCGACCTGGATTCGCTTGAGCCTGCATGAATCGCCGGCCTTCGTGAAAATGAAAGAAGAAGGCAAGCTGTGCAAACAGCCGATTCGCGACTCCTTCGGTAAATGGGAGAACCTCAAAGTGGTGTTGATCGCGCTGTTCAGCATCAATGCCGGGCAAGCGGTGACCTTCTACGCCGCGCAATTCTATGTGCTGTTCTTCCTCACCCAGTTTCTGAAAATGGACCCGGCGGTGGCCAACGGTTTGCTGATCGTCAGCGTGACCATCGGCGCTCCCTTCTTCATTTTCTTTGGCTGGCTGTCGGACAAGGTCGGGCGCAAACCGGTGCTGATGATCGGCCTGCTGCTGGCCACCGCCCTGTACTTCCCGATCTTCAAGACCCTGGCCCACTACGCCAACCCGGCCATCGACCAGGCCAGCCGCCAGGCACCGATCACCGTGATGGCCGACCCGGCCACCTGCACCTTCCAGTTCGACCCGGTGGGCAAAGCGAAATTCGACAGCCCGTGCGACAAGGTCAAGACCTTCCTGGTCAAGCAGGGCCTGCCGTATCAGAGTGCTGTCGCACCAGCCGGCAGTGACGTGCAGGTGAGCGTCGGTGACGTGAAGATCGACGGGTTCGACGAAGCGGCTCTGCGCGGTGCCGTGACCCTCGCCGGTTACCCGCAACAGGCGGACATGCAGCAGATCAACAAGCCGATGATCGTGGCGCTGATCGTCGCGCTGATCATCATCTCCGCGATGTGCTACGGCCCGCTGGCGGCGTTGATGGTCGAACTGTTCCCGACCCGCATCCGCTACACCTCGATGTCCCTGCCCTACCACATCGGCAACGGCTGGTTCGGCGGCTTCCTGCCGACCGTGTCGTTCGCGTTGGTGGTGTACACCGGGGACATCTTCTACGGGCTGTGGTACCCGGTAGTGATCACCGGGGTGAGCCTGGTGGTGGGGATGATTTGCCTGCGTGAGACGCGCAACGTCGATCTCGATAAAAACTGACCTGACCTGTCATTGTAGGAGCGAGCCTGCTCGCGATGGACTCGAAAGCGCCGCGTTTAACCACTAAACACGCGTTTTCGTTAACGACCATTGCGAGCAGGTTCGCTTCTGCAGGGGTTTTGCAGCGTCAGAAACGGGCCTTGACCGATACCATGAAGTTGCGTGGATCACCGTAGTAATTACCAAACGTCTCGGTACCAATGGTGGCGTAGTAACGCTTGTCGAACAGGTTGTTGCCGTTGAGCGCAACAGACCAGGTGTCGTCGATGCGATAGCCTATGCGACCGTTCCAGACGGCATAACCCGACTGGCTGATCTTTTTTGCACTGTTGGGTGAAACTCGGAAGTTATCGCTCTGCGCGTTGACGCCGGCACCAATGCTGAACCTTTCCAGAGACCCGCTCAGGGCGTAGTCGCCCCACATGCGCAATACATGCCGAGGCACATAGCTGTTGAACGCAGCGCCGTTCAGACTTGTGTCGATGTCATCCAGGGTCTTGGTCTGGGTGTATGTGTAACCCGCCAGCAATTGCAATCGCTCAATGAGTTCACCGCTGATTTCCGCCTCGAAGCCCTGGGCCCGGACCTTGCCGGCATTGACGTAGCAATAGCCGTCAGAGGATGGGCAAGACGAGTTGTAGTCGGTTTGCGCCTGGTCTTTCTGGATCGTGCGAAACAGATTGAAAGAGCTGTTCAAGCGACCGTCGAACCACGCCCCCTTGATCCCCAGTTCATAGCTCTGGCCCACCAGAGGCTTGAGGGTCGAGCCGTCTTCGGCCCGCAAGTTACCCTGGGGAGTGAAGATTTCCGCATAGCTGGTATAGGCCGTGAGGTTTTCATTGAGATCAAGCAACAGCCCGGCAAAAGGTGTGACCTGCCCCGTTTCCTTGGTGCTGGCGTGTTCGGACGTACCCGACCTGATGAACACCGAATCGGTATCGGAGCTGTACCAACTGACGCGGCTGCCAACGACGAAGGTCAACGGTTCCGCCAGTTTCAGGCGCAAGGTCGAGTAAGCCCCCTTCTGTTTGGTCACGCTATCGACCGGACCGCCACGGGACGAGTTGTCGATGAAGAAACTGTCGTCCGGCTCCGGAATATGTTTGTCGGGATTGAACACATTTTGCCGTTGCGGCAGAAACGCCACCGAGTAGAAGTCGTCCTTGTTCGAACGACTGGCATTGAAACCCACCACCAGTTCGTGTTGCAGGCCGAACCCATCGAACTTGCCATCCACGTAGGCATCGAGTCCGTAGTCGACTTGATCGTAGTCGTACATGCTGCCCAGCACACCGGTGGTATCCACGCCAGGCGTTACCGCCCCGGAGGCGAACGCGTATTTGATGTCCTGGGTGTTTTTTGTGTAAACGCTGGCGACTTTCAATGCCCAGTCTTCGTTGATCTGGTGTTTGAGATCGCTGAAGACCGTGGTGCGTTTACTGCGCCAGGTGTTCCACGACGGATCGAGGCAGGTTGAACGACTGAGCTTGAGGTCGCTGCCATCCTTGTAGCGCGGCAACCCGCCCCAGCACGGGTTGGCGTCGACATCTTCATAGGCCAGGCCCACCCCGAGCGTGGTGTCCGGGCTCAAGTCGAAATCGAGCGCGCCGTAATACACCTGGTCCTTGCGACTGGCATCGTCGATAAAGTAATGCCGGCTCTGCTCAGCAATCACGGCGCGGCCGCGCAGGGTGCCCGAATCGTTCAGTGGGCCTCCGGTGTCGACCTGTGCGCGATAGTTGTCGTAACTGCCACCTGACAAGGTGATCTCGGTGTGAGGCGTCGCTTGCCCGCGTTTGCGCACGAAGTTCACCCCGCCCGCGGTGCCGCCCGCGCCTTTCATCATGCCGGCGGCACCGCGCAGGATTTCTACCCGGTCGTAATACGCCGTGTCCCCGCTAAAACTGTCGGCCTGAACGTAGAGGTTGCCCATATCCAGTGGCACGCCGTCGTACTGGTACTGGCCGGACATGCGGAAACCGCGCGAGTAAAAGTATTTGCCGCCCATGGTCGAGTCGTAGACGGTGATGCCCGGTGTTTTCTCCATCACTTGATCGATGGTGTTGAGGTTCTGGTCATCGAGCATCTTGCGGGTCATCACCGTCACCGATTGCGGTGTTTCCCGCAGGGAGTGTTCGCCTTTGCCGATAGTGATCGCTCCGGTGGTGTACGACCCGCTGTTCTCGGTCGTCGCGCCCAGTTCCTGCCCATTGATGTTGGTGGCACCCAGTTCCAGCACCGAACCGGACGCAGGTGCTGCCCGCAGGATGTAAGTACCGTTGCCTTGGGGTTCGGCTTGCAGGCCACTGCCACCGAGTATGCGTGCAAAGCCTTCACTGACACCGAAAGAGCCTTTCAGCCCGGGGGAACTGAAACCGTCGGTTTGCCGCGCATCGAACGAAATGGCCGCGCCTGCCGCGCTGGCAAAACGACTGAGCACTTCAGTCAGGCTGCCGCCGTCGATATCGAAGGTTTGAACCGAACGCTGTTGCTGCGTCGGCACCGGCGCGGCGTACGTTGCAGCAGGCCATAAACCGGTTGTCGTAGCCGCCAATAATCCGAACTTCACTGCGGTCGCCAGACGACCTGGCTGGTACACCCGAGACATGCTTACCCTCCCCCAAACGATCAATAAAAACTCACTGGGGGATGAGCCGAACAATGCGCATGAATAGTGCAATGGAGCAGAAATTATTTTTATCGGTGTCGTGGATTAGCCCGTTGCACCACCGGAAACATTGACCCAATAGCGGCTGTAGCGGGTGACACGCAACGACAAACCACCCTCCAGCGCTGCCAGTGCCACGTCTGTGTCGTCAATCGGAAAAGAACCGGAAACCTTCAGATCGGCGATGCTCGAATCGCAGCGCAGAACACCCCTGCGATAGCGCGAAAGATCAGCCAGCAACTCGGCCAAGGGGCGGTTGATCGCGATAATGCTGCCCTGGCGCCACGCCCCAACCGAGGCATCACTCAATTGTATTGCACCCATCCCGGCAGGACCGAAGGCCATGCGTTGACCAGCCTCCAGACGTGCCTTCGATGGTGACACGCTCACCTCTACGGCCTCTTCCAGCACCGCCACTTCGCTGCCGCGTCCCAGGGAGCGGACGATAAACCGAGTGCCCAACGCCCGGACCTCGCCATCTCGAGTGACAACCTTGAACGGCCGCTGCGCAGGGTCGACGGCGGTCGAAACGAGAATTTCCCCCGCCAGCAACTCCAGCACCCGCTGCCGGCCATCGAAACGCAGATTGACCGACGTCTGGGTGTTGAGCAGCAGCGAGCTGCCATCGGCCAGGCGATATTCCCGACGCTCGCCCACTACCGTGCGGTAATCGGCGAACAGGTCCCGGGTTACCTCACTGCGCCAGCCCAACCACCCGAGGGAGCCCGCCGAGGCCAGCACCAGAACGCTGCGCAGCACTTGGCGACGGGATCGATCGGCTCCCCGCAAGGCCGGCGCAGCCAGTGCACCCGGAACCCGAGCCATCTGCTCACCGACGTCGGTCATGCGCTGCCAGGCCTGGTGATGCCCAGGATCAGCCGCCAGCCAGGCGCGCCAGGCCACCTGATCGGCATCCGTTGCAACACCGGAGTGAAGCCGCGCGTACCACTGCGCGGCGCTGCTGATCGCTTTCAGTTCGGCGGGCGACAGGCTCATGCGAGCTGCAACTGGATTTGCATCAGACAGCAATGCTCCATGGCCTTGGCCATGTGGTTGTTTACCGTACGCACGCTGACGCCCAGGCGCTCGGCAATCTGTGGGTAGGTCAGGCCATCGAACTGCGAAAGGATGAAACTCTGCTTGATCTTCGGCCCCAGTCCTTGCAGCAACCGATCAATCTCCATCAGTGCTTGCAGCAAAATCGCCTGTTCCTCCAGCGATGGCTGTTGCCGTTCGGGAGTGGCGGCCAACGCTTCAAGATAGGATTGCTCCAGCGAGCGGCGGCGAAACAGATCAATCAACAGCCCCTTGGCGATCATCGACAGATAAGGCCGCGGCTCGCGGATCTCCAGTGCGCTGCGTGCCTTGATCACCCGGACAAAGGTGTCCTGCGCCAGGTCCGCGGCATCGAACGCGTTCCCCAGACGCTTGCGCAGCCAGCCATGGAGCCAACCGTGATGGTCGCAATACAAGTCGTTGACGGCGCTGCGCAGGGAAAAATCGTTGGCGGACATGAGAGTGGAATAATTCGCGAGTGATAATGACTCTCATTGTCATATTTGTAACAGCTGATTGGCAATAGCCATGGGGGGGCAATCCAGAATGTCCAAGTGAGCAGAAGGACATTCCGGAATTTGCCGATCAGGGGGACAACCGTTGAATCGTGGTTGTTTTATCGCTTGAAAACGACAATCAAACCTCGGCATCAAGCAACTCGAACTTCACTTGATCCGGGTAGAACGCCAGATAACCGCGGATTTGCTCTACCGACACCTTGGGGTCTTCGTAACTCCACACCGCGTTGGCGCTTTCATGCCCCGGCACCTGCAGGCTGAAATAGCTGGCATCGCCCTTGTAGGGGCAATAACTGGTGTGGTCGGTGCGGGCGAAATACTTCTCGTCAATGTCCTCTCGCGGCACGTAGTACACCGGTGGGTAGTTGGCCTCCAGCAACACCAGGGCCCGCGCCGAGGCGGCCACTTGAATGCCGTGGAATTTTACCAACAGACAGCCAGGCTGCTCGGCGATGGTGATGACAGGGCTAGGACCGGAGCTTTTCATGGAAAACGTTCCTCATGACGGTAATGGACCTGCAAATCGAAGTGGCAGCGTGGCTTGCCCGCGATGGGCTGCGAAACAGCCCCCCAAAACCTGAAACCACGATTTATCAGGTATACCCCAAGTTTTACCCTCGCGACTGCTTCGCAGCCGAACGGGAGCGACACACAAACCTGTACATCCATACAGATAAAGATTGCTCCATCGTTCATCAAGCGCCATTCTGTGCATCTCTGGCACATTGATCGACGATGGTGGTTATGCGGTTGTACCTCTGTGAAAAACCTTCCCAGGCCAAAGACATTGCGGCGGTCCTCGGCGCCAAACGCCGGGGCGATGGCTGTTGGCTGGGAACGGACGTCACGGTGACCTGGTGCATCGGCCACTTGCTGGAAACCGCACCGCCGGATGCCTATGACGCACGCTACAAGCGCTGGGTACTGGCCGACCTGCCGATCATTCCGGAAAAGTGGAAAATGACCGTCAAGCCGCGCACCGCCAGCCAGTACAAGGCGGTCAAGCGCCTGCTCGGTGAAGCGTCCGAACTGGTCATTGCCACGGACGCCGACCGCGAGGGCGAGATGATCGCCCGGGAACTGGTGGAGCATTGCCGATACCGCGGGCCGATCCGCCGCCTCTGGTTGTCGGCGCTGGACGATGCGTCCATCCGCAAGGCCCTCGCGGCCCTCAAACCCGGGAACGAAACCTTCAGCCTCTATCACTCGGCCCTGGGGCGTTCCCGGGCCGACTGGCTGATCGGCATGAACATGAGTCGGCTGTTCACCCTGCTGGGGCGCCAGTCTGGCTATCAAGGCGTGTTGCCGGTCGGCCGGGTGCAAACGCCGACCTTGCGCCTGGTGGTGGATCGCGATCGCAGCATCGCCGACTTTGTGCCCGTCCCCTATTGGGCCATCGACGTGCAACTGTTGCACAACGGCACCGCGTTCACGGCGCAATGGCGCGCGGCATCCGAGCTTTGCGACGACCAGGACCGCTGTCTGAATCAGGCATTGGCGCAACAAGCGGCGGCCGCCATGAGCGGCGCGGCCAGTGCGCGGGTGATCAAACTGCGCACCGAACGGATGCGCGAAGTGGCCCCGCTGCCATTCGACCTGGGTACTCTGCAGGAGGTCTGCTCAAAGAAACTCGGCCTCGGCGCCCAGGAAACCCTCGACATTGCCCAGGCGCTGTACGAGACCCACAAAGTCATTACCTATCCGCGCAGTGATTGCGGCTACTTGCCCCTGAGTCAGCACAGCGAGGCACCGGCCATTCTGGCGGCTTTGCGCCAGGCCGATCCGGCGTTGAACGCCTTGCACGACCACCTTGATCCGCAACGGCGCTCACGGGCCTGGAACGATGCAAAAGTCAGCGCGCACCACGGCATCATCCCCACGGCTGCGGCGAAGAACCTCGAACGTCTGGCGGGCAAACAGCGTGCGGTCTACACCCTGATCCGCGCCCGATACCTGGCGCAGTTCCTGCCCAATCACGAATACGACCGCACCCAGGCCGACTTCGACTGCGCCGGCGAGGCCTTGCGCGCTGTCGGCAAGCAGATCATCGAGCCGGGCTGGAAACGCGCCCTGCCCGAAGCACTGGCTCCGGCCAAAGGGCGCGAAGCCCCGGCACCGCAGACTCTGCCCAACCTGGCCGAAGGCATCGACTGCGCAGTGGCCGGCGTGCAATTCAAGGACCTCTGGACGCAACCGCCAAAGCCGTTTACGGAAGGCGACCTGATCAAGGCCATGAAGAATGTCGCCAAACTGGTGCAAGACCCGCTGCTCAAGCAAAAACTCAAGGACACCACCGGCATCGGCACCGAAGCGACGCGTGCGTCGATCATTCAGGGCCTGCTCGACCGTGGTTATCTGGTCAAGAACGGCAAAGCCCTGGCCGCCACACCGGCCGCGTTCAGCCTGATCGACGCCGTACCCCGGGCCATCGCCGATCCGGGCACCACGGCGATCTGGGAGCAGGCGCTGGACATGGTGCAAAGCGGGGAAATGAGCCTGGAGGAGTTCGTCACCAAACAGGCGGCGTGGATGAGCAAGCAGGTCAGTCGCTGTGCCGGCCTGAGCCTGGTCATCAGCGGTCCACCGCCCGGCGGGCGCGCCGCAACCCCATGGAAGAAAAAGCGCAAGAGCGCCCCGCGCAAACCATCGAGTGGCACCAGGCGCGGGGCAAAGCCGGCAAGCAAAACCTGAACCCGACACCGAACCTTGCGGCCAACCATAATGAAGGGTGTACCTGCCCCGGCGTAACTGGAGCCAACCCGTATGCCTTCGATAGAACTGCACGCCGCCCAACGCGATGAACTGGAAACCATCGAGAACCTGATGCAGTTCTACACCTACGACTTCAGCGAATGGTTACCTCTGAAACTGGGCGAACACGGTTTCTTCAACATCCTGCCCATGCCCGAATACTGGCAAAACCCGGCTACCCGCCCCTTCCTGATCGAGGTCGACGGTGAATTGGCCGGCTTCGTGACCGTGGATAACCAGGTCCATCTACCCGGTGCCGACTACAACATCGGTTATCTGTTTGTCAGTCGACGCTTCCGTGGCCAGGGTGTCGCGCGATTTGTCGTTTCCACCCTCTTGAGTCGGTTCCCCGGTCAATGGCAGATTTTCCACATCGAGGCGAATCAGCCGGCGCGCCTGTTCTGGGCCGCCGTGATGCCGGGGCTCAACGTTGCCGGGCTCACCTTGCATCAGCAGGTGGTTGACCGCTATCCCTGCACTTTTTACCGCTTTGAGTGTCCGCCTTTGTCGTCCTGACCGACACACCTTCGACTCCACCCGCTAATTCCCAACAGCTTTGTCCGACAATATGTAGTGACTAAAAATATTCACTACAAAACCGTTGACGCCTCCGATTTGCCCTTGCATGATGCAGACGTCTCCCCGATCGGGAGTACAGGCAACACGTTTGAGCAAGCTCGTCTGACCGCCGAGCTGTTTTTCCCGGATACACGCTGCCCACAAGGCAGATTGAAGAAGCTGACCTGGCCTGAACGTCCAGTACAAGGGCGAGAAGTCTTGGCGAGCAATCCTCATGAAGCTTGTGGCCGACCCTGAAAATGTCGGCAGTGGCCTTAAGGTTTTCGCCGCTTCTCTTCGTTGTGACGCTATTGCGTAGCAGTTATTCAACACGACTACATGCAACAGACGCAGGACCCCGCCCGATAAGGCGGTCGAACGCTGACGTCCTGGTTTCGGTGCCAGGGATCAACTAACCGATGGGCTACCTGTATTAGCGAATCAACTTTGAAAGATCACCAATTGGTCAAGGGGCTTTATGATGAATCTGAACAATCAACCAACTATCGATGAACTGGCTCGTATCTTCGCTGCAAAGAAAGACAGCCACGACAACCATATTCTCTGGATCAGCAAGTGTGGCCAGGTTCATATCGACTGCCTGTCGCCGCACGCCCATGAAGCAGAGTTCGACCAGAACAACCAGAACCTGCTCGCCCGACTGAAGATGTACCGTCGCGGCCAGGGCTATGTCGGCAAGAAGGCCGCGGCCGACAAGGACTTCATCGGTAATGTTCTGCAAACCCTGAAACAGGCCTGGGCCTCGATGCAGAACCAGAACGAAGTTCGGGTGATTGACCGGTTCTACTGATTAAGATGAGTCATTACTGACTTATTGATAAACAAGGCCTGCTCCCGATAAGGAGCAGGCTTTTTTTTCGACCAGGACACGGTCTCTTGCAGGAGCTGGCTTGCCAGCGATAGTCGTTAACGATAACGCGTGTAAACCGGATAAACGCGGCGCACTTGAGTCCATCGCCGGCAAGCCGGCTCCTTGGGTTGAAGGTTACTTCTTCAGTAACGCCGAGCAGGCGGCTTTATAAGCCTCATGCTGATACTTATTCAGCGTCGCCGACAGCTCAAACCCGTGCTTCTTGGCCTGGGCATTGATGGTCTGCGGCGACAGCAGCGCCACCTCGCAATTGTCCAGCAACTGCAAATCCCCTTCGATCTTGAACGTGGTCGGCCCACCGGCAAACTCACCCTTCTTGCTGCGCTTCTTGGTCGCGATCCGATCTATCGAATTCTCGCGCACGAACGACGCAATCTGCGCGGCAAACACTTTGACGTTGGCGGCTTCCTCATCATCGTCCAGGGCAATTTTCTTGGTGGCGAGCGCGACGTGATTCAACGCCTGACCGTCGAGCGCGGCCACGGCGATGATCGCTTCGCTGCCTTTGATTTCGATGCCGCAGATTTTCATTTCGATCCCTTTCACAGCCTAAATCTCAAGTTGATTAGCGGTAATACCAAACGCCGCTGCTATTTTTTTGCGAGTGGCCTTCCGAGGCTTTGAGACGGTCTCTTGCTGGGCAAATGCCGGCTGAGAGACACCCATCCGTTTGGCCACTTCATCCTGTGTAAGGCTCAAGTGCTTGCGCCATGGAGCGCTGTTCGAGGGAAGATCAGCGGATCTGTGAAAGCTTGATCGAAATTGTCTTGCGCCTTATCGAGCAGAAATTTCTGTAGGATTTTTAGTATCGCAGTACTGCGAAGTTTCCTTTTCCTTCCTGTGACTGTGAATTCGGCGGTACGAATTATTTAGTTTGTGCCGCATCATTCATGGACACCCTTCAGATAAGGAGTCTGGAAATGAATGCTCCCCTCTCCCCTTTGTACACCAATGAAGCCTCCCCTGATTTTGTTCGCAGCTAAGAAGATTACCTTTTCTCGCAGCAACTTGAAGGGGCGAACAAAGACGCCTTGAGGATAATTGAACAACAACGGGCTTACGCCAACGCTCATCCGCCCACAGCTATCTACCGTGTGGCAACCGCGGGCAGCCAACCTCGTAATGACAGGAGGATTCAGCGTGCAACTTCGCCGTGGGAGTTCACATAGGATAACGGCCAAGAAGTACGTGGTGCGCAGAAAGTTATGCCTTTCCCAAAAGATCTCCACTGATCATGCGTGCGTGACAAACAGTACAATGCTCGCTATCTAATTTTACAACAATGAAAATGATCACGGACCTATATATGAAGCCAGAAATATTAATTTTCATAGATAACGACTATCTATCAACCTCACTATATCTATATAGAAGATTACACTTTCAAGCCGCAGCAAAAGAAGGTATCAGATGCATAACAATAATCGCAAAAGATAGTAAAAATATTAGGGAGGCTAGCGATGAAAGTGATGAAGTTTTCTTGGTAGATAGCATTGAAACTAGCGAAGTACTCTGCGCAGTAGAACGCTTAAGCCGGACATACAGTGTGAAAGGACTGTTTTGCTACCCAGCGCATGTCACACCACGTGGGGACGCGAACCATGTAGTTGAAGATATCGCTAAGCAATGCGGGCTTAAATATTACAGCGCCGAGCCGCTAGAGAATTGCAACAATAAATACTTAATGCGCTCACAACTTAGCAATATAAAAGGTGTTAGGTCGGTAAATTTCAGGCTCTTCAACGGAAATTTCGAAACTATGAATGATCTTATATTTCCCGTAGTGATGAAGCCGGTATACGGGGGCGGCTCGGCGTTTGTCTCGATATGTGATGACCGAAAGAGTCTTGAAAAAGCATATAATCACTTCATAGAAAGATTTCCTGACGTGCCTGGAGCCTATTCTTTCTCGGGAGCTGAAAAATGGCTTAGCTCTCCAGAAGAAGATCCTGTGCTATATACGCCGGGCGTTTCCGTGTTAATTGAAGAATTCATTGAGGGGCCTGAAGGTTCTTTAGAATGCTTGGTTATCGACGGCAACATACACCCGATGTTGATATTTGAAAAGATGATAACAAGCAACACCTCCAGTACGGTTTTAGAAAAGGTCATAGTCACACCACCGCAAAGCTTTTCTAACGACCAGATATCGATGATCGTATCAACTATTAGCAATTCTATAAAAGCACTGAAGGTAAAGAACGGATTTTTACACGTTGAGTTCAAATTATCCAAAAACGGCCCCCAAGTGATTGAGGTAAACCCGAGGCTGGGCGGGTTCTTCGTGGACGAAGCACTTAAGGATCTGTGCTCATGTGATGCCTATGCCTTAAACGTCAATTACATAACAAATAAGCCAGTAACCATAGGACACCATTTGGCGGATGACCTTCCGATCTTGCCGGAGGACGCCGTCTACGCGATGCTTCTATTCTATCCAACTCGCTCAGGCTACATCAAAGCTATAAAGCTTCCAGAAATTGATTCTGCGTGTGAGATTTTATCGCAGGTACTGCCTACTACTAACGGCCACAAAGATGGATTCTTCGATGTAGAAAACGAAGAAGCTTATATCGCAAAAATGTGGGTGAGGGCAACGTCTATAGACGAAATACTTGACGTCCATAAAGAGTATGAGAGAAACATTAAAGTCGAAACATCTGAATATCGTGAAGACAAATTACTGGAGCAGTACTAGATGTGCGGGATAGCTGCAATATTTGAGACTTCTACCCGTTCTGATGAAAAGCGCGACTTTGAGGCTACTTTATTAAAAATGCTGGGGAGAATCTCCCATAGAGGCGCTGCTGAAAACTTTGGAGAGCGCTTTATATTTTCTCATGCTGCTATTGGTACCAATCGCTTGCCTATCGTGGAGAGAGAAGACAACAATCAGCCGTTCATAGATAACATTTCAGGTAACGCAATTATATTTAATGGTGAAATTTACAACTTGAATGAGTTGCGATTAATTTTATTATCACACGGAGTGATGTTTTTAGGCAGTTCAGATACCGAGCTAGTTCTTAGAGCCTATACGCACTGGGGGAAATCTTGCCTGACCCGACTCAATGGTATATTCGCGTTTATTATCTACTCACCGGGAGACAACACCGTTTTCGCTGCGAGGGATCGGCTGGGCGTAAAGCCTCTATACTTGACTCAAGAAGGAACTGTCCTCTATTTCGCATCGGAACTGAAAGCACTAATTGGGTTGACCAACAAGACACAAGAAATCCTCCCTGGACATTATTGGGTGGACGGTCGACAGAACGCATATTATTTAATTAGCGAAAGCATAGGGCCGAAACTAGATTACAAGTCTACGGTAAATAAATGCAATGAGCTACTGCACCTCTCGGTAAAGCGTCAAGCCAATACGGATCTTCCGGTAGGCGTAATTTTCTCTGGCGGGCTAGATAGCGCGATAATTCTTTATCTTGCTAACCTATACCATAAGAACGTCACCGCCTACACGGTCGGAGTGGCTGGCTCAGCTGACGTAGTATTCGCGCAGAGATTATGCAAAGAACTTGGCATTAAGATAGTTATTTCTGATGTTGATCGTGTAGATCTGATGCAGTCTATTAGAACCAGCATATATGTATCTGAACAATTTGAACCCGTAGATATAACTGATGCATTGACTATACATTGTGCTTTCTCCCGAATGAAAGAAGACGGGATACGTATAGCTCTATCTGGAGATGGAAGTGATGAGCTATTCGCTGGTTATGACTTCTTTCAAGGGGCCAGTGACCGTCGTGCGCTTCAGCTACATAAAGTTAAGAACTTGTATCGAACTGATCTACAGCGTGTGGATAGAATGAGCATGTTCAATACAGTGGAATGCCGTGTACCGTTTCTCGACAAAGATCTTTTCGATTTTATAATATCGGCTCCGATGGAGTTCCATGTAAGAGATGGTTTTACAAAAGTTTTACTAAGGGACGCTTTTTCCCTCGAGTTACCAGATTATATCACTCGGCGACCAAAAATGAGGATGTCTGAAGGGTCAGGTATAGGCGAACTAATTTTTGACGTACTTCAATCAATGAATGAGAGCTTGGATAGCAAGCCTTTTCCATTAGAAGATAATGCAATTAATAATGCTGCTTTGATACTCCAAGAGTTCGGCTTTGAGCTACCAGACAATCGATATAAGGTACAAGGTCTCGACTATCATAGCGGCGGATGGACGACCTCGACAACTAAAGACATTGATAAAAATCTCGTCAGCCCCCCCCCACCAGCGAAGGATAATAAAAATGATTATTGCAAAGGACACTTTAAGTAAACAGGATTTACTGTCTTCCGACCAATGGGGCGACCACAAATTTCAAATGAAGAATGCCATTCGCACCAAGGCTCAGCTGGAAGCCTGGGTAACTCTCAGTGATACAGAATTGAAGGGCATTGAGCAAACAGAGAGCCAGTATAAGTGGATGATTACTCCATATTATGCATCACTGATGGACGAGACCAATGAGAATTGTCCGATTCGGCTGCAAAGCATACCCCACCCAAAAGAAGTTGATGAGAGTAATCAGCAGGAAGATGTAGACCCGGTGGGTGATATGGTTTATATGAAAACCAGACGCGTCGTACATAAGTATCCAAACCGAGTCATATTCCTAGTGTCGGATACTTGCCCAGTTTATTGCAGACACTGCACTAGAAAGTTTCACACAACTGATAAGTCAGGCAGTTATTACAACAAAAAGCTTCCCGCCTCATATGATCAAGACATAGAGTACATCGCAAACAACAAAAACATCAGCGACGTATTACTTACCGGAGGCGACCCGCTAATTCTTTCCGATGAGCTTTTGCATAGCATTATATCTAGGCTCAATGCAATCCCCCACGTAGATTTTGTACGCATTGGCTCACGGTACCCGGTTTTTCTTCCGCAGCGGATAACAGATGATTTTTGTAAGATGTTGTCCGAATTCAAATCGATCTGGTTTAGCACCCATTTCAATCATCCCGTGGAAGTGACTCCTGAGGCCTTAAGCGCGGTAGATAAACTTCTTTCCCACGGTATACCGGTACAAAACCAGACAGTGCTGTTGCGTGGAGTGAACGACGACGTCGAAACACTTAGAACGTTGAACCGGATGCTGGTGAAAGGCAGGGTAAGGCCTTATTACCTATACCACGCGGACAATGTTCAAGGCGTATCGCACTTTAGGACGTCGATAGAAAAGGGCCTTGAGATTATGGAGCAGCTGCACGGTTATGAAACTGGTTTCAGCGTCCCACAGTATGTTTACACCACTAAACTTGGGAAGATCCCTTTGAATAACCAGTACTTCTATAAGCTAGGCTCTAAGAATTTTGTGCTTGGCTATGATCATAAAACGCTTGAAGTTCCTTGAGGTCAACTGACTCGCGAGTGGTTCACTACCTGGTGGCTTTGAAACTAACTAATTTACCATTTCTTCGGTACTGATATGATATTTACTAAATTAGACTACTCAATGTTAAGCCCAGAATCTATTGTCGCTCAATTTAAAGAGGACTTTAGTTTTTCATCTGATGTCACAATCTTAGACCTTCCTAAAGCCAATCAACAGCGACCGACGCCGAAACATTGGAGGGATGACTGCCATTCAAACTACGATGATTTATTTCTTCAACTGTCAAGACATGTTGGTGATGTTTTCGGTTATAGCGACCTGCAGAACGGCAAGCTTGTTCAAGAAATATTCCCAATCTTCAAAGATAGAAATAAACAGTTGGGAAGTGGTTCTGTGCATTTAGAACTGCATACTGAAGACCCCGCTTTACCTTATAGGGCCGATGTACTAGGTTTTTTATGCGTAAGAAACGACGATAAAGTCCCAAACTTGCTGTCTTGCCCAGATTTTTCAGCCGTTGATGCAACACTCAAGCACAGGTTAACGGAGACCCGTTATACCATTCTTTCCGACCGACCCTCTACGATCGAATATAAGCCAACGTCTCTAGAGACGGCGGTATTGCAAGAATCACCTACCGAGGGCTACAGCTTCATTTATGATCCTGTCTACGTTGACTACAGCAAAATGTCTCATTGCGAAGAACTAGTTTTTAAGGATTTTATCAAGCTGGTTGAGTCAGCAACCTTTGACTTATCAATGAACGAAGCACAGGTTTTGTTTATCAACAACTACAAGTGCGCTCATGGCAGGCCACAATTTACGCCAAAGTACGATGGAACGGATCGATGGCTGAAAAGAGTACAGATTTCCAAGGATGTGTCTAAGCACCTAGACCGGGAGTACAGTCTTGATATCATCACTGATATATAACCGTGCCGCGAGGCTTTCCCGTAGATATACATCCGAGATGCGCGAGAGTTCTCGGCTCTCGCTAGCCTTTGTATCTGGCAATATCGCGCATGTGATTATTGCGACTACGGACGTAATAATGGCTGGATGGATTAGTACCGAGGCGTTAGCTGCGTCGACTTTGGCACAGGGCCTCTACTATCTTCTGTTTTTATTATTCTCCGGACTACTCATCTCTACCATCCCGTTTATTACTGATGCATTGGGATCTAAGGCAAAAGAAGAACAATATGCATCTGTATCGACCAGCTGCATTCAGCTCATAGTAGCTGCGTTTTTAATATGCATAGCAATGCTCTATTTTACGAAAGAAATATTAGTTTTTTTTGGCCAGGATCCGCTTGTGTCTTTCGAAGCTCAGAGATACATGAATAGCCTGATGTGGAGCATCGGCCCAGCGATTTTATTTGTACACCTCAGAAATGTGTTATCAATAATGGGATCAGCGCGATATACAGTTATCGCAATTATTACAGCAGCGATCTTTAACTTCGTTGCTAACCTGATTCTAATATTTGGTTTTTTGTGGATACCCCCCTTGGGTTTGTTCGGTGCAGGTATCGCCACGACGTTAACAAACATTTTGCTTTGTATATTGCTGGTCATATTAGGCTTAATGAATCCGCAGTTCAGGGAGCGGCAGCACTGTATAAAATTGATAGTAGTGAGAGTGTGGTTGATGATGCCTATTTTAAGAAATGGTATTCCGGTCTCTCTAACGCAGGCAAATGACACGCTATTTTTCTTCATCCTCACAATCATAGTGGGTAAGTTTGGAGTCGTTGCGTTGGCTGCTCATGGTATCGCAATGCAAGTTCTTCAAGTCGTATTTACAATACCTAATGGCATTTCTCAAGCTTCTACTACGAGAATAAGCCTCTGCTCTCCTTTGGGTGTGTATTCGCGGCGGACGAGTGACGCCGGATGGAGTGCTTTATGGCTCGGCTGGATAGTACTCACTGTAATATCTTCTATCTTGATTATTTTTTCCCATGATATTGTTCAGCTATTTGTTGCTCGGGGTGAAGGTGGAGATGACGAGCTCATCAAGCTTTCTAGCCTTTTTGTCTGCATTTTAGGAGTCTTCCATTTCTTTGATGGAAGTCAAATGGTACTGCTCGGTATATTTAGGGGCTTGAAACAGACCGTCTTTCCGATGTTGCTTTCGATTATTTGTTTTTGGCTAGTGGGGCTACCGCTCGCTCTCTTATTGGCATTTTATACTGACCTAGGAGCAGCGGGTGTATGGTGTGGCGTAGGGCTTGGACTTATAGCGCTGTTCTCTCTACTTCTATTTAGATGGATCCGATACAAGGCTCCGACGCAGGTTGCGGCATGAGAAATCTATACGGCATTCGAGGTATAAATTACATACTGAAACACAGTATATTCGTGATAGCTTGCTTAGTATTACTATCTATATTGCTTATTCTGGCGGTACCGAAGGGTTTTTTGTCGATATATTCGGTGTCTTACTGCTGCTTGTTATTTTTTCTTCTCTATTCCATCAGCGCCTGGCCGATTTTTCGCTCCCAATTTGATATGCTCAATATCGTCGTACCTTATTCCACCGTGCGACGTTTTAGTAGCTACACCTGTTGGCTCGTTCCGCTCTCCATTTTTACGTTTGTGGCGGGACTCTATAACAGAACTGAATTAGTCGGATTTGGACTTTTAGTATCAAGTCAGTTATTACTACTTTGCCTCATAATCTGGTTATATGCGACGATTGTGATTTCCTGCAGATCTGCTCTAAAGTGGCGGGAGCCGGTGCTCGCATTATGGTACAAGGCATTAGATGACCTTGGCGATATTGACGATAAAACTCGCGAGTGTATCCTCGATCTAATTGAGTCGGAACTTCATGAAAGAGAATTATCACGCTCTAGCCGCCTATCCAGCGGTTTGCTTAAGCCTGTCATGCCTATACCTTATGCTACGAATATAAATATCAATGGATTTAAGTCGTCGTTCGGACCCAGAAAGCCTCTTTGGTCTAAAGACGATTTCAGCTTCCTCTCAGGCATTGATAAGCTTCTTGCCGAGATGACGCAGGAACTAATCCAGCTCTATGAAAAACACAAAAACACCCAGGAAAAATATCCCTTTCATGGCGATCCTTTGTGGAAATCAGTTCCACTTTATAAAGGAGGTCAAAAAGTTGCTGTATACGCTGACCTTGCTCCAAATACGATTCGCTTTGTCGAGGATGTTGTGCAAGGCGCTACTATCAGAGAGGTTGTGCTTTCAAGCCTAGAACCGGGCGGTCACATCGAGCCGCATCTGGATTATGTTTATCCTATGCTGACATTACATCTTCCTATCCTTTGTGCTGACGATGGATTATCTGGACTGAGAATCGGGGAAGAGATCGTTAGTTGGAGAACGGGTGAAATAGCAATCATTGACACAACTTTTCAGCATGAGTCTTGGAACCATAGTGAATGTACTCGTGTAAATCTGATGTTTGATTTCTGGCCCGGGAACCTGAGCCCGTCGGCGAAAGCTTTTTTCACTGAAGTCTACTCGCGGCAGATGCTGCGACACTTAAAATAATTACAGTTGGTGAAAATCATGTCAAACCCGAGCCAGCAGTTATCGAAGGTCTTGAGTGAAGGTCCTAAAATACGTGATTTAATTCAGATGCACGACGGTGAACTAAACCTTGAAGTCCCGCAGGAAGTTTCTCGCGCGACGATTGACGCCTTAATAAATGGGCACACTGGCTATTGCAATCTTAGTGGCATAGATGTTTTGAAAAACGCGTTGATCGAGAGATGCTTTCAACAACATGGTAAGTTGTGCGACCCGGCCGAAACTTTAGTTTCTAATGGTTCAAGCCAGGCGTTGTTCATGTTGATGAAATGCATATTATCCAACGCGGACGAGGTTCTGATTCCAAATCCATGCTGGCCCGCCTATAGATCTTACATAGAACTTAACGGGGGCATTGCCGTCGATTACGAAATGGGAAATATGGGTCTCGACATAGTTGAAGTTCGCAAGTTGGTTACTCACAAAACCAAGGCGTTGATTATTAACTCACCTCACAACCCCACTGGCTTGATTCTCAGTCGACAAGATATTCTAGAATTGGTGGCGTTATCTCAAGAGTTTGGCTTTCTACTCATTTCCGATGAAGCCTACGAAGGCATCATTTTCGGTAGCGGTGAATATGTCAGCCCTCTGGATCTTATGGCGGACTCTAGCCTGCTGGTGGTTACACGCACGTTCTCAAAACTGTTCTCTATGTCTGGTTTTAGAATAGGCTATATGTTCGCGGATAGAAAAATCATCGACCGATGCTCCACGCTTCAGGGCGTCATGACGGACAATGCGTGTACATTTGCGCAGCACGGTGCCTTGGCAGCTATAGCGTTGCCTAAGAGCATTCTTAAAAAACGTGTTGATGAGTTGCAACACCGAGCCTATTACTGCCATCAATTATTAAGCACTACGTTTGACATTGTACGGCCGCAGGGTGGTTTCTTTCTATTTCCTGACATTTCCCGAGTATTGGGTGCTACTTGGAGTTCGGATACCCAATTTGTAGACGATCTCCTCAATGTAAAATCCGTTTCGACCACGCCAGGGTCTTCTTACGGTATGAAGGACCATATCCGCATCTCTATTGCTTCCGTTAATGAAGCTGAAATTAAAGAAGCGTGCGGGAGAATTATTGATCTTGTCCACCATCGCTGATTTTCATACGACAGGTGTTACTAGTGTGGAAACCGTTGTCGCTTGGAGGATCCTTGGTTTCATCAGATATTATAGTTTGTCGCGACATTTATTTTAGGTCAAGACAGCTCCACATCTTATAGCCAACTATATTCCGGTCTAAAATTTTATTGGTCACCAATTATGCACACTATTGAAAATATAGCGGTAAGTGTTGAAAATCGCACAGAAAAATTCGAGGTTGAACGTTTCAAGGTTTATACCTTGAATCAAATTGACCAGATTCCTCAGCTTGCTAAATTAGACAGCCGGACTATTTGGGCGATGAAGGTGGTGGCAAGCGTTCTGCCATTTCGAGTCAATGAATATGTTATCAAAGAATTGATCGACTGGACCAATATTCCAAACGACCCTATATACCAGCTTACCTTCCCCCAGAAGGATATGCTGGATAACGAGTCTTTTGATCTAATAGCATCTTTACTTTTAAGGAATTCCGACCGCTCATCCTGTGAGGTCGCGATAAAAGCGGTTAGAGCTAGACTCAATCCCCATCCAGCAGGACAGCTGGAGCGTAATATTCCTTCACTATCTGGCGTGACAGTAACGGGTGTCCAGCACAAATATCGTGAAACTGTGCTGTTTTTTCCAAGCGCTGGTCAGATTTGCCATAGCTACTGTACTTTTTGTTTCCGTTGGGCCCAATTCACGGGTGACCAATCGCTCAAGATTGCTGCTAAGGAAAACGCCCAGCTATTGGATTACCTTCGAGCCAACCCTAAAGTGACTGATGTTTTAATTACTGGCGGAGATCCGCTAGTTATGAAGACAAGCAATCTACGTGCTTACCTAGAAGCTCTTTTGACGCCTGAATTCGAGTACATCCACACTATCCGAATTGGTACGAAGGCGCTTTCTTTCTGGCCTCAGCGATTTGTGACTGACAGCGACGCAGGTGAACTTCTTGATCTATTTAGGAAGATCATCAACAGCGGTAAACACTTAGCGTTAATGGCTCATTATAATCATTGGGCGGAACTTGAGCCTGCCATTGCTCGAGAGGCTATTCTTCGTGTTCGACAAACCGGCGCTCAAATACGTAGCCAGGGCCCGTTGCTGGCTCATATCAATGACTCTGCTGACGTCTGGGCGCGACTTTGGCAGACGCAAATCCAATTAGGTATTATTCCTTACTATATGTTTATCGAGCGTGATACCGGGGCCCGCCGGTATTTTGAAGTCCCTCTTGTATGTGCGTGGGAAATTTACCGGGACGCGGTCAAACAAGTTTCAGGTATTGCCAGGACTGCCAGAGGACCTTCGATGAGCGCAGATCCGGGGAAAGTTGAGGTCTGCGGTTTAGCTGAAATTCGAGGAGAAAAGGTGTTTGTTTTACGTTTTATCCAAGCACGAAACCCGGATTGGGTGCAGAGGCCATTCTTCGCACGATTTGATCCCGATGCTACGTGGTTCGATCAACTAAAACCGGCTTTTGGGGAGACTGCGTTCTTTTTCGAGAGGGAGGTTTCTTAACCCGTTTTTGCCAGCGTTGCCGCTGATGATCAAACTGCCAGGCTGGGACAATGTGCCCCCACTCAATACTCTGTGCGCGGTTTTCATGGATCCGCGTTTCATAACTGCAGGACGCGAGATCAACTGGTCGCGGTAGGAATGGCAGCCAACTGCCACCCCCGCACAGATCCGTACGTGCGGAATTACCGCATACAGCTCCTGCCTTGGGTTATGAGTAAGCGCTCCACACACACCACCGACTTCAATGTGAGTAGCCCGCTCAACTATTCGCGCGTTCTTTGACACCATCGATCACGAGTGGATGATGTGCTTTCTGCAACACCGAATCGCGGATCGACGGGTGTTAGCGTTAATAGTCCGATGGCTGCGTACAGGTGTTCTTGAAAACGGAAAGCGAACTCCTGCGAAGCAGGGCACACCACAAGGTGCGCCTATTTCACCGCTATTAGCCAATATCTATCTGCGCTTGCGGCTGGAAAAGGCGCGGCAGTTGCTGCGTCAAACCGACATGAGTGTGCTGGAAGTGAGCATTGCCTGCGGGTTTGAATCGCCGTCGTATTTCACCCGCAGTTATCGGGCGAAATATGCACGGTGCCCACGAGAAGACCGGCGTACCGCAAAAGCATGAACACTCGAGATCCGCTGTAGAAGCGAGCTCTGCTCGCGAAAAACGCCTGGGCGACGCGTTCATTCAGGTAGCACGCGTAATCGTTAACGTCCATCGCGAGCAGGGTTCGATCGACGCGCTGGATGCCGACAGCCGAAGCTTCGTGTCGCCGGTCGAGCATCCAAGCACTTGTGCCGTATCGGCCAAAGTGATCAAGACCGCGTGATCAGCACCGCCGATTGTTGAAGAAAGTGACCGCCCTTGCAGCGGTCACTGATTGCGCCATCTCAGCGTTTGACGCCCAGATTGATTTGGGTCATGCGACTACGAATGGTAAACACGCCATCACCCGAGAGAATCGCACTGCGAGCAAACAGGCGCCCGCTCTCCCAGTTCGAAAGCCCCAGTTCCGGCTTGTTCAACGCGTACTGGCCGTCGACCCAACGGGTGATGCCGTTGCCGACAAAAGGCGCGTTGACCGCGTTGTAGAAACGCTCCTGAGCCTCGGCACTTTCACTGATCAATGACACGGTGAATTGCGGGCTGTAGCGATTGAACAAGGCAACGGCATCGTCCAGGTTGTCGACGATCTTCAAGCTGACTTCCGGGGTTTCTTCCCACTCCCATTCACGGCCCAATTGATCTTCCGGCAATGGCTCGGCCTGCGCCTCGCTTTGATAACCTTCGGCACGGTATACCTGGACCGTTGCAGCCAGCCAGTTTTGCGGCAGGTGCGACTCGCTGCCTTCAACGATATGTAGTTTGCAGCCCTGGCCCCGTGCGGCGCCGGCCTGCTTGAGTGCGTCGAGGAACAGCGGCACCAGTTCAGCGGCGCGGTCGCGGTGAATCAGGCAGACGTTCAGGGTGTTGCAGACCTTGCGGTCCAGGGAGTTGCGCACCACGGCAGCAAAGCGCGGGGCGTCGGCATCGGCGTTGGCGATCAGCCACGCGCCACCGGTGCCGTGCAGGCTGACCGCCGTGCCAGCCTGCTGCGCTATGCTGCCCAACTGACTGACGGCGCGACCCGAACCACGGGCCACTGCCAATGACAGGCGTCGGTCAGCGAACATCGCCCAACCGGCGGCGTGGTTGACACTTTCTACCAGCGACACGGCACCGGCCGGCAAACCGGCGTCGCTCAGCGCAGGGTTCAGTGCATGGGTGACGATCGCCTGGGCGGTGCCCAACGCGTCACTGCCAATGCGCAGCACGGCGGTGTTGCCGGTGCGCAATACACCGGCGGCGTCAGCAAACACATTCGGCCGGCCTTCGAAGACGAACGCGACGATGCCCAGCGGCGAGACCACTTGTTCGACTTTCCAGCCGTCGTGCTCGACGCTACTGATCACCTTGCCACGACTGGCCGGTGCATCGCGCCAGGCGCGCAGGCCGGCGATCATGTCGCGACGCATGCGCTCATCGGCCAGCAAGCGGGTGGTCGAGCGACCGCGCGCCTTGGCCCGTTCGATGTCGGCCAGGTTGGCGGCTTCGATCAAGGCCCAGCATTGCGCAGTTTCCAGGCGCTGGGCAAACAGGTCGAAGAAGGCGCTGATGGCTTGATCGGACACAGCCGACAGCGCGGTGAATGCCACCTGGGCCCGCTCGATCGCGACGTTGGCCGCTTGCTGGTCCGCCACAGGGATCAACAACAACTCGCCGCTGACCTGTTCCACCAGCAGATGGTCACCGGGCTGGAAGCGTTGCGCCAGTTCGGGGCTGACGACAGTGACACGATTACCGGCGAAAGGGATTGGCGTGCCAGCGACTAGACGTTCGAGCGCAAGAGACATGAAGCGGTTTCACCATGCAGGGGGCGGCCAGAAAATGTATAGCAATTTCCCTGTGGGAGCGATGGCCGTTTACGTATCTCAGTGTATACAGCCCCACCCCAGACACACCCCGCACTCAAAACCCCGCCGCAACGACACACCGCAGATACACCCCATTGATGAAATACGCCTGTCGATTGGCCAAGCCGATCAAAGCGCTCAACTCTCGGGGGTATGCCGTTGCCCCGCCGCCCTGACCTGAAAGAGAACTACGCCCATGAACACCTCCGTTTCTTCGGCCGTCAAAGGCCTGCACCTGAACCTCGACCGTGCCGGCGACTGGGTTGCCCCCCTCGCGCTGCGGGTGTTCCTCGCCTGGGAATTCTTCGAGTCCGGCCTGGAAAAATTCAACGGCCAGAATTGGTTCGCCGATATCCAGGAGCGCTTCCCGTTTCCGTTCGACCACCTTCCAGCGACGCTGAACTGGGAACTGTCGATGTGGGCCGAACTGATCTTCGCCTTGACCTTGCTGGTGGGCCTGGGCACACGTTTTTCGGCGCTGAGCCTGATGGTGGTGACCCTTGTCGCAACCGCCGCTGTCCATTGGCCCGCCGACTGGCACACGCTCAGTGAACTCGCCCAAGGCTATTCCATCAGCAACAAGGGTTACGGCAACTTCAAGCTGCCTTTGATCTATCTTGTGGCCCTCACGCCGCTATTGCTGTCGGGTGGCGGCAAGCTCGGCATCGATGCGCTGCTGGCGCGTTGCTTCTGGCGACGCTGAAACGACAGCTGCAACGCCGACAAACAAAAAGGGGACTTCCATGAAGTCCCCTGTTTTTTTTCCCCGGAACTAACCCATCACCTCTTCCAGTCCGGTCTGTTCTGCCAGCTTTGGATGCGCGCTGCGCTCATGCACATGGGATTGCGGCGTGCGGTCAATCAGCAGGCTCAGCAGTTCCGGGCGGCTGTAGTGGCCACGGGAATCCATCATGCGTTTGCGCTTGTCGATCAGCCCCATATCGAGGTCGGCGATCACCTCTCCCTCACCCTCATGCAACGAACCCAGGACCGTGCCATCCGGGCTGATGATCGCGGTGTAGCAACCGCCGGAGATCGGACCGATGGCGCAACCGGTGTCGGCCATGATCTGCGCCTGTTGCTCGGGGTACAGCCACGCCGTGGAGTTGACCACAAAGCACGCGGCCTCCAGAGCATGCTGACGAATGCTGACTTCCATTTGCGAGGCGAACAGCGGACCTGCAAACGACCCCGGGTACATGGCCGCATGGATCTGTTCGCCATCGGCCATCAAGGCATAACGGGCCAGCGGGTTGAAATGCTCCCAGCAGGCCAGTTGCCCGATGCGCCCTACCGCGCTATCGACGGCCCGCAGGCCGGAGCCGTCGCCCATGCCCCAGATCATGCGCTCGTGGTAGGTCGGGGAAATCTTGCGGCGACGCTGGATCAGCGAGCCGTCGGCATCGAACAGCAACTGCGTGTTGTACAACGTGCCGCCATCGCGCTCGTTGACGCCGATGGACACGACCATCCCCGCTTGCCTGGCCGCAGCGCCGATGGCATCGGTGGCGTGCGAAGGCACGGTGACCGCCTGGTCCAGCAGCTTGAGGTGTTCGGCGGCCATTTCGAATGGCGACTGCACGTAGGAAAAGTACGGGTAGTACGGCACCACGGTTTCCGGGAATACGGCGAATTGCACACCTTGCTCACCGAGTTCGAGAATCTTCTGCACTACTTTTTCGACGGTGCCTTCTCGGCTGTAAAGAACTGGGCTGATTTGTACGGCGGCGGCTTTGACGAGGGTCATGGCGGTGATCTCATTGAGGGAAAGGTTTCAACGAGATAAATATTACGAAAATAATATTAAGACCCGAATGTCGTATACACCACCTTTCAGGACATCACGATTCAGCCCCGACTGGCACGCTGAATCGCCTGCGGCGGCTGCCCGAACGCACGAATAAAAGCGCGGCGCATCCGCTCCCGGTCCCCAAAGCCGGTGTCCCTCGCTACCACATCGATAGAGTGCCGTCCGGTTTCCATCATCAACCGGGCCGACTCCACCCGCAGGTTTTCGATGGCCTTGGCCGGAGACTGGCCGGTTTCGGCATGAAACACCCGGCTGAATTGCCGAGGGCTGAGATTGGCCGCACTGGCCAGCTCCTCGACCGACAGCGCGGACTTGAGATTCTGCTTGGCGTAATTCAGCGCGGCCTGTATGCGATCGGTCTTGGGGGCCAGTTCCAGCATCACCGAAAACTGCGACTGTCCGCCGGAGCGCCGGTGATACAGCACCAATTGCCGCGCTACCTTGCGTGCAACGTCGACGCCCAGATCGCTCTCCACCAGGGCCAGCGCCAGATCGACACAAGCGCTCATGCCGGCAGCCGTCCAGACGTTGCCGTCGTTGATGAAGATCCGGTCTTCCTCGACCTTCACGTTCGGGTACGCCTTGCGAAAGGCCGGCACATGCGCCCAGTGGGTGGTCGCCCGCCGACCATCAAGCAAACCGGCCTGGGCCAAGGCAATCGCCCCCGTGCAAATCGAACCCAGACGCCGGGTGCAGTGGCTGGCCCGACGCAAAAACTCCAACATGCCCGGCGTGGTCGAGCGGATCAGGTTGTCGCCCAGGACCAGCAGCGTATCGAACGTGCGCTGGTCGAACGCTTCAGTCTGCACTGCAAAACCGGCGGACGTTTGCACCAGGCCACCCGACTCGGACAGCAATGCAATGCGGTACAACGGTTCGTCGCCGGCACTATTGGCCAACTCGAAGGCGGCACACATGGCCAGGCCCAGAACCTGGAAGCCGGGATAAACAATGAGTCCGATCTGGTGCATGGCGATATGACCCTAAACGTGGCATGCCTGAAGTTCAAGCCAGAAGACTTGTACTCTAACCCGAACAGCAGGCGCCGGGCATCAGGGCGGAGCACCTCGCGCATTGGCCGATAGCGACGGATAATCAGGTGGTTTGCATCTCACCGAGGAATTGCAGGATGTCGCTGACACTTTATTTCCATCCGCTCTCGTCGTTCTGCCACAAAGCGCTGATCGCTCTCTATGAACTGGGAATCGAGTTTGAAAAAAGGGTCATAGACCTCGGCAACGAGGCTGACCGGGCCGAGCTTCAAGCGCTGTGGCCGATCGGCAAGTTTCCGGTGCTGCGCGATCACGCCCGGCAAAAGAATGTACCAGAGTCGAGTGTGATCATTGAATACCTGGACCGGCTTCATCCCGGCCAAGTGCATCTGGTTCCGGACGACTGGGAAACCGCGCTGGAGGTGCGTCTGTGGGATCGTTTTTTCGACCTGCACATCCAGGTGCCGATGCAGAAGATCGTCGCTGACAGAATCAATGCCGCAAATGGTGACCTGCCCCGCGAACGCGCCGCGCTAATGACGGCATACGGCATGCTTGAACGTCAGCTGGCGGCAAGAACCTGGGTCGCCAGCCCGGCGTTCAGCATGGCCGACTGTGCCGCCGCCCCGGCACTGTTCTACGCCAGCACCCTCGTGCCCTTTCCCGGCGATCATCGCCACTTGAGTGCTTATTTCGACAGGTTGACCCAAAGGTCCTCGGTCAAGCGGGTCATCGACGAGGCAAGGCCGTATTTTTCCTGGTACCCGTTTGCCGAGGCCATCCCGGAGCGCTTTCGGTAGTGGCGCCAGCGCGACCGGGGAACGGGAGGCAAAAAACCGACGAATCGACGAATAATAACCGTCGGTCGAGTGTTATCTGATTACGCAGGAATAAAAAAATGGCAGGGGCGGCTGGATTCGAACCAACGCATGGCAGGATCAAAACCTGCTGCCTTACCGCTTGGCGACGCCCCTGTATCTGTTGCGATGAGTGCCTGGCACTCGCTTTCTTGAGTGGCAACAAGACCTGTTACCTGCTCTTGCGCCTGATTCCCTGAGGGCCGTTGCAAGAGTGGGCGCAATTTACCAACTTTTTCCTCATCTGGGAAGCCCAAAAAAAAAAATTGTTTATTAAAACAGGCGCTTAGTGTTGAGCCGGATCTCGGAGATCTATCGGCGCACATTCAGCCCGGACAGCTCTGCTACGCTTTTCTTTACTCGAATTGAATCGGGAATCGTTTATGCCACACCCTTCCCTTGCCATTTGAGGGCGTCAAAAGTGAAAGGCAAATTAATGGGGGCCGCTGCAACCCTTCTGGTACTCGGGACCGCGATTTATGGGGTGAACACCTGGGAACACATCCAGAACCAGCGACAGGAAGCGGTCTGCAAGGCTGCCCGGGAGCATCTGAATGACCTGGAAGTCCAAGCGCGAGCCTTGGCCTCCGGGTTGACGGTCGAAGCCTATGCCGAAGCCGAAAAAGCCGAGGCCGGCCAGTTGGTCCTGGCACTCGATACCGCCAGGAATGAAGCCGAGGTCGATGCCGTCATCGACAAGCATGCCGCTGCCATCGAGGCGCAGATAACCGCCGAGGAGGCTGAGGTCCAGTCCCGAGGCGAACAACCCTTCCTCGGTCAGGAACTGAAAAGACAACGCATCCCGACCGACGTCAAACAGGAATTCAAACGAGCTGAAAAGGCCGTTGCCGATACCTGTAAATAGTGTCGACCGCCAACTCCAGGTTTATCGCCAGCGTCTGGACTTCAGCAACAGAGGTTTCAGGCTGGAACAGGTGAGCGCGCCGTTGCGGCGCACTCACCGGTCACTCAGTGCGGCGCGCGCGGGATGGTCTTGAGCAGGTCTTCAGGGCTGATGTGCCCCACCACGCTGCCCGGTTGCGGCAGGTTGAGGATGTGGCCTTTCATCTTGCCGATGATGTGCATTTCACAAGGCTTGCAGTCGAACTTCAGTGTCAGCACTTCATCGCCGTGGATCAATTGCATCGGTGCAACCTTGGTACGCACGCCAGTCACACCCTTGGCCTGTTTCGGGCACAGGTTGAAGGAGAAACGCAGGCAGTGCTTGGTGATCATCACCGGCACCTCGCCGGTTTCCTCATGGGCCTCGTAGGCCGCGTCGATCAGCTTGACGCCGTGGCGGTGATAGAAGTCGCGGGCCTTCTGGTTGTAGACGTTGGCCAGGAAAGACAGGTGCGACTCCGGGTATACCGGCGGCGGCGTGGTTTCGGCCTTACGGCTGCCACGCGGGTGGGCGGCGATCCGCGCTTCGGTCAAGGCGTCGATCACTTCACGGCGCAGGGCCTTGAGCTGCGAGTTGGGAATGAAGTACGCCTGCGGCGCGTCCAGCTTGATGTCGATGGCGTGGTACTGCGTGGTACCCAGTTGACCGAGCAGATCCTGCAACTGCTCCAGCGCCTGTTCCGGTTTGTTGGCGGTGCCGAACGGGCCGGCCAGGGTGACGCTGGCGCTGATGCCCTCTTCGCTGGTAGCGGTCAGTTCCAGCTGCTCTTCACGCAGGCAAGCGACCCAGTTCAGGGCAATGCGACGCTCGGCGGAGGTCTTTTGCAGCGCCTGTTGCCAGTTGTGATCAAGGTTGCGATTCAGCGGATGATTGGGGCGCAGCTTGTACATCCCCTCCGGCATCTCATTGGGCTCGACGCGATAGCGATAACGCTTCTCGCCGTCCTCCTCGAACTCGCCTTTGGGTTCGGCGATGTTGGCGCGGAAACCCACCACTTCCCGCTTGACCAGCACATTGAGACCGTCGCCGTTGGACAGAGGCTCGTGCGTCACGACCTGCATATCACGCTTGGCGACTTTTTCGACCACACCCACCGGCAGACCGGTGAAGGTCGGCGAATCAAAGGCGCCAATGTCGATCTTGCGGTCAGTGACGAAGTAATCGGTGCTGCCACGGTGGAAGGTTTTTTCCGGGTCGGGCAGGAAGAAGTGCGCGGTGCGGCCGCTGGAGGCACGGGCCAGATCCGGACGGTCTTCGAGCACGGCGTCGAGGCGCTGACGGTAGTAGGCGGTGATGTTTTTCACATAGCCCATGTCCTTGTAGCGGCCCTCGATCTTGAACGAACGCACGCCGGCCTCGACCAGTGCGCGAATGTTGGCGCTCTGGTTGTTGTCCTTCATCGACAGCAGGTGCTTTTCGTAGGCGATCACGCCACCCTTTTCGTCCTTGAGGGTGTATGGCAGACGGCAGGCCTGAGAGCAATCGCCACGGTTGGCGCTGCGCCCGGTTTGCGCGTGGGAAATGTTGCACTGGCCGGAAAACGCCACGCACAACGCACCATGGATAAAGAACTCGATGGCTGCGTCGGTTTCGTCGGCGATGGCGCGGATCTCCTGGAGATTCAGCTCACGGGCCAGCACCAGTTGCGAGAAACCGGCCTGATCGAGAAACTTCGCTCGCTCCAGGGTGCGGATGTCAGTCTGGGTACTCGCGTGCAGTTCGATCGGCGGAATGTCCAGCTCCATCACCCCCAGGTCCTGGACGATCAGCGCATCGACGCCGGCGTCGTACAACTGATGGATCAGCTTGCGGGCCGGTTCCAGTTCGTTGTCATGCAGGATGGTATTGATGGTGGTGAACACCCGGGCGTGGTAGCGACGGGCGAACTCCACCAATTGGGCGATATCACTCACTTCGTTGCAGGCATTGTGGCGGGCGCCGAAGCTCGGGCCACCGATGTAGATGGCATCAGCGCCATGCAGGATGGCCTCGCGGGCGATGGCGACATCGCGGGCAGGGCTGAGCAATTCCAGGTGATGTTTGGGCAAAGACATAGTTTTTTTAGTCAGGCTTGTCACGGTCGAGGCGTGCATTGTAGCGGCGAAACGCCTGACCGGCACCCGTATGCTGCCAGGTGGCGTTTCGGGCAGGCCTGGCATGCCTCAATCCCTGTAGGAGCGAGCTTGCTCGCGATGGACGTCAACGATAGCGCTGGCAACCTGATGCCCCGAGTCGCTCTCAGGTTCATCGCGAGCAAGCTCGCTCCTACAGAGTTGTGTGTGACGCGGCTATCAGGCCTTGGCCGCCATCGCGGTCACTTCCACGCGCATGCCTTCCACCGCCAACGAGGCAACCCCGACAGCAGCGCGCACTGGCCATGGTTTGGCGAAGTAGCGCTTGTAGACTTCGTTGAACGCGGCGCGGTCGGCCATGTCGGTGAGGTAGATGGTCAGGTGCATCACGCGGTCCATGGAACTGCCGGCTCGCTCCAGCGCGACCTTCAGCGCTTGCAGGGTGCACTCGCTTTGCAGGGTGATGTCGCCCAGTTCCAGGCTGCCGTCGGCGCGGGTGGGGATTTGGGTGGAGACCAGCACACCGCCGAAACCGACAACGTCGGAGGAAATCGAATCCGCATCAGGATCAGGAGTGAAGGTCAGGTCGTGGTTTGCCATGAGGACTCTCTTGCTTGAGGTGGTGAGGCAGGCGCCTTTTGCGCGGCCAGTTTACAGGGCCATTGGCGGCGCGTCGCTAATCCAGACCGGACGGCTACTGGTGACCGGTGGCCTGCCTGTACTGGCGCACTGTGAAATGTTCGGCGCCGCTTCGCTGATCGTGCAATGTGCCAGCGATGCGCAAATCCGCCAAGTCATCGAACACCTGGAGGGCCAACTGACCGCCAACGGCGGAAATGATTGCGCAGATGGCCTCGCCTTTGACCGACGCCCAGCCTCATGGCCTGCCGACGACGGCGGCGTACCGGCTGGATCGTTTCTGAGGTCCCGGTCGAGCCGTACCCAAGTCATTGCAACGGCGAGAACTTCGCGGGCAGGTAGATCGTCGAGCACATGTCCCGCAGTTGCAGGCCGGAGTTTTCCGGCGGCCAAACGCCGTCGGCGACTGCTTGGGTGCGTACTTGCAGGCGCTGTTCCAAAGTGGTCCACGGCCAGATGTGCAGATAGCGCGGCAGCGCGCCGTCGGTGGCGTAGAACGCTGCGTACACCGGCGAATACTGTTCGGCGGTTCGCGCTTCGATGGCTTTGCTCCAGCCGTCGAGGGTGGGTTGCAACCCGCTGCTGACCAGGTCGTAGACGCGCAGTTCATAAAACGGACCGTGCTGGCCTGCGCTCAAGGGTTCGAGGAAGGGAAACAGCGTGTAGTTTTCGATGCGCAGATCGGTGATGAACTCGTTGATACCAAACGCCCCGCCCCCCAGCAGGAAACGCTCGCGCTCGGCTTGCCGCAGGTTTTCGTCCTCATATGCCCGCAGCACGGCAATCTGGTTCAACTGGCCGATCTCCGAAGCCCAGCAGCCTATCAACGTGCCGCCGACTTTCGGGTCGTCCAGCGCCGCCTCGATCTGCGCCAACGCTTGCGCAACCGTGCGCACCCGCACGGTAAAAGTGATCAGTTCAAATAAACGCATAACAACTCCGCCCACCGGTTTGCCAAAAGCACACAGCCTAGGGCAGCCCTCGCAGGCGGGATATTGAGACGAACCCCATCGTTTTCAGTATTTGCCGCAAGATCCTAGGTAGTTTCTTTACGCCGGGCCATCACTTGAAAAAATCACTCGGCGTCTTGCCGAACTGCTTCTTGAACATGGTCGTGAACGCGCTCGGGCTGTCGTACCCCAACTCGCCGGCGATGTCGATGATCTTCTCGCCGACGGCGATTCGTTCCAGCGCCAGCAGCAGTCGCGCTTGCTGGCGCCATTGGCCGAAGGTCATGCCGGTTTCCTTGCGGAACCGTCGCTGGATGGTTTTTTCGTCAAGGCCCAGCCGGGCGCTCCAGTCCGACACCGTCGACCCATCCCCGGGATCACGCTGCAACGCGGTACAGATCAGGTTGATTCGTTGATCGGCAGGCTGCGGCAGGTTCAATGGCAAGGTCGGCAGGATCGTCAGCTCGTCCAGGATCAGCCGCAACACCCGGGCTTCCCGCGGGTCCGGATCGACGGAAAAGTCGAAATCGACCGAGACCTTGATCAGCTCACTCAGCAATGCGGAAACACTCACTGCCCGGGTTTCGACGGGCAGATCCGGGCTCGCGTCAGGGTGCACGAAAACGCTGCGCATCTTGATCGCCCCCACGCAGCGAATCGAGTGCACCTCTCCACTCGGCATCCAGATGCCACGGCTCGGCGGCACCGTCCATTGGCCCATTGCGGCATGCACCACCATCACGCCTTCGATGGCATAGATCAGTTGATGCTTTTCATGGGAGTGCGGCGGGATGAACCAGTTTTCCGGGTAGTCGGTCGCACTGCTGCGAACGCTCCAGCCGCCCTGGTCGATTTCCGCCAGGAATGTCTGCATTGGCTTGATCATGACGCCCTTTTTGCGATGGTCCATGCCCGAATTGCGCGAGACGGGCACCCTTGAGGCCCATAGGATAACGCCGAACCCCGAAATTGGCTGCGCCTTGCGCTCGCAGTTCGCGTTTTTATCCGGAAAATCCTCCATGTCGACCACTACCCTCAGCTCACCCTCACCCGCCGTCTCGGTTGCCAACCAGGCCAGCCCCCTGGTCATGCGTGTCATTGGTGCCTGTGCCCTGGCGCACCTGATCAACGACCTGATCCAGGCCGTGCTGCCGTCGATCTACCCGATGCTCAAGACCACCTATGGACTGAGCTTCACCCAAGTCGGCCTGATCACCCTGACCTTCCAGCTCACCGCCTCGCTGCTGCAACCCTGGATCGGTTTCTACACCGACCGTCATCCCAAGCCATGGCTGCTGCCGGCCGGCATGGTCTGCACCCTGATCGGTATTCTGATGCTGTCGATGGTCGGCAGCTTCCCGGCCATTCTCGTGGCCTCGGCGCTGGTGGGCGTAGGTTCGTCGACCTTTCACCCCGAGACCTCGCGGGTGGCGCGCCTGGCTTCGGGCGGTCGCTATGGCCTGGCACAGTCGACCTTTCAGGTCGGTGGCAACGCCGGTAGCGCCTTCGGCCCGTTGCTGGCCGCTGCGATCATCATTCCCTATGGTCAGGGCAACGTCGCCTGGTTCGGCCTGTTCGCGGTGTTTGCCATCCTCGTGCAGTACGGCCTGAGCCGCTGGTACCGCAATCACCTGAACCTGTTCAAGCTCAAGCAAGGCAGCAAAGCTACCCATGGCCTGTCAAAGCGGAGGGTGACGTTCGCCCTGGTGGTGCTGGCGCTGCTGGTGTTTTCCAAATACTTCTATATGGCCAGCTTCACCAGTTACTTCACCTTCTACCTGATCGAGAAGTTCGACCTGTCGGTGGCCAGTTCGCAGCTGTACCTGTTCCTGTTCCTGGGAGCCGTCGCGGCGGGCACGTTCTTTGGTGGCCCGATCGGCGACCGGATCGGCCGCAAGCAAGTGATCTGGTTTTCCATCCTTGGCGCCGCACCGTTCACCCTCGCCCTGCCCTACGTCGACCTGTTCTGGACGGGCGTGCTGAGCATGATCATCGGCTTCATCCTCGCCTCGGCATTCTCGGCCATCGTGGTCTTCGCCCAGGAACTGGTGCCCGGCAACGTCGGCATGATCGCCGGGGTGTTCTTCGGCCTGATGTTCGGATTCGGCGGCATTGGCGCTGCGCTGTTGGGGCATCTGGCGGATATCAGGGGCATCGAGTACGTGTACACGCTGTGTTCGTACCTGCCGCTGCTGGGGATTCTGACGATCCTGTTGCCGTCTACCGGAAAACGCCCGTCGGGAGCGTGAATGACCGCTCCACCTGATCATTTTTGCTACCCGCCCTGTAGCACTCGGTAACACCCGGCCCCATTGCGGTGCGTCTTCTCCACGACGCGCCGCCAACCACCGCGCTCCACACGGGCAATACCGCCATGGCGTACTTTGTGCATCCACAGGCCATCCTCTTCTGCCTGTAGCCGCCATGCGCCCCAAGGAACTGAAACTCTGGACCACCGGTGTCGCCCACCTGCTCGACCTGCCTGCCGGGCATGCGCGGCTGTCAGGGTTGAGCCACTGGATCCGGCAAATCTGCCCGGTCGATCATTTCGTGTTGTTTGTCTACGAAGGCAATCACCGGCCACTGGCGTTGTTCGATACGTTCTCGGCGGACAAGCGCGCGGTGTATGTGGACGACTATCAATGCGGGCCGTACCTGCTCGATCCGTTCTATCTGGCCTGCACCCGTGGACAGGCACCGGGACTGTGGCGTCTGCGCCAGTTCGCCCCCGACCACTTCTACCTTGGCGAATACTTCCTGACCTATTACCAGCAAACCGGGCTGGCCGAGGAAGTGGCGTTCTTCGTCGACCTCGGCGGTGGCGCCATGGCGGTGTTGTCGTTGATGCGCTCCAGCGCCAGCTGTGCATTCAGCCGGGACGAAATGCAACTGGTCGAGTGCGCGCAAGCGGTGGTCGAGCAGGTCATCAATGAGGCCTGGCGCTTGCGTCAGGCCCAGCAGCCGCGACCGGCCCAGGACCTGGACTTCAAGATCCGCGAAGCCTTCGACCACTTCGGCGCGCACATCCTCACCGGACGCGAGCAGGAAATCGTTCAACTGTTGCTGCGCGGCCACTCCAGCGCCTCGGTGGCCGAACAACTGAACATCAGCCCCGGCACGGTGAAGATTCACCGCAAGAACATCTACGCCAAGCTGGGCATTGGCAGCCAGTCGGAGTTGCTGGGGCTGTTCATTCGGGAGTTGACGGAGGATCCGTTGCAGGCGCCCGGCCTCAAGCTGCAAGCCTGATACCTGTCGGCTTGCAGCCCCCCCTGTGGGAGCGAGCTTGCTCGCGATTGCGGCCTTACATTCAACATCCATGTGTCTGACACACCGCCATCGCGAGCGAGCTCGCTCCCACAGTTCTATCGGTGATCTGGAGATTGTGGTCAGGGCGGATCAAGCTGATCCAACGCCCGGTTCACCGCCAACTCCCCCAGCATGATCACCTGCGCAATCCCCAACAGCGCATGGCGACTCGTCCCCTCCAGATGATCCACCAGGTCGTTGGCCATGACATTGGCCGAAGCCAGCGATTCACAGGCATGCACCAGCAGGGTTTCGGTATTGAGCTCAGGATTGACGATGAACATCGAGTTGGGCTTGCGCGGGGTGGCCATGATGTGGGGGCCGGGGTTGAGATCGTGATCGAGGCTTTCGTGGGGAGATGCCGGATCGGTGTCTGGCGGGTTGGGTGTGACTTTGAACATGGAGTTGACCTCTAGCGCGAATAGTAAGGAGCCATCACCCTCGCTACCAAACGAAAGGTGGCGGCCACACGCGGGTTGGTAGACCGGTCGCACTAGAACCCGGCGCCCGCAAGGGAGCCCCGCGCATGACCACCATATAAAACGCAGTCCCAAAAAATGACCGCATCAAGGTGGCGCAATGCGCCTAGAACGAAAACGGGCTACCAAACCCGATCGCTGTTTTCCAGCGACCGGCAAACGATAGAACCCAGCCCCAAGGCGCACAAGCCGGCGGATTCTGGCGTACCTGTAGGTAACGACGCAAGGTGGTGTAGCCTTCGCGAAGTAACGCCGGGTGTCTTTAAACACGCACCTGCATTTTGTGTAGGAGCGAGCTCGCTCGCGATGGTCGTTAACGATTACACGGGATGACTGGCTCAACGCGGCGCTCTCGAGTCCATCGCGAGCAAGCTCGCTCCTACAACAATCCCCTCCTATCCCCCAAGGGATATATACACCGCAAAACCCCGATTGCTAGTTTGGCCTCCGACGCACTGATTCATCACTGCAAGGGAGCCCGCATCGTGAACAACACCCCGCCAAGCGATATCGAATTCTGCAATGTGGTCAAGCGTTATGGCGAGGTGCAGGCCGTTGGCGGTCTGAATTTCGCGGTGCAGCGTGGCTCGTTTCATTCCTTCCTCGGCGGCTCGGGCTGCGGCAAGACCACCACCCTGCGCATGATCGCCGGCTTCGAACAGCCCACCAGCGGCGAGGTCCGCCTGGCCGGCAAGAGCGTTGCCGGCGTGCCGGCCTTCGAGCGGCCGGTGAACATGGTGTTCCAGCATTACGCGCTGTTCCCGCACCTGACCGTGGCACAGAACATTGCCTATGGCTTGCGTTATCGCACCCCGCGCCCTGACAAAAAACAGCAACTGCGCATGGCCGATGAAGCGCTGGAAATGGTGCGCCTGAGCGGCTTCGGCCAGCGCAAGCCGAGCGAGCTTTCAGGCGGCCAGCAACAGCGTGTCGCCCTCGCCCGTGCGCTGGTGAACAAGCCGACGGTGTTGCTGCTCGACGAGCCACTGGCCGCGCTGGACCGCAAGCTGCGCAAGGAGATGCAATCGGAATTGCTGCGCTTGCAACGCGAGGTCGGCATCACCTTCGTGCTGGTCACCCACGACCAGGAAGAAGCCCTGTCGATGAGTGACAGCATCAGCGTGATGCACAACGGTTCGATCATCCAGACCGCCACCCCGGAACAACTCTATGAAGCCCCGGCCAGCCGTTATGTGGCCGACTTTATCGGTGAGTCCAACCTGTTCGACGGCACCGTTCGCCAGCTCAACGGCAACTCCGTGGTGCTGCGTACCGAGCAAGGGCTGGAACTGACCAGCCCCCTCACCCCCACCGGCAAAGCCCTGAGCGCCAACACCGCCGGCTGCATTGCGGTGCGGCCTGAGCTGATCAGCATCGCCGGGGCCAACGCCGAGATGACCCGGGAAGTGAAGCTGCCGGGCTGCGTTGAAGATCGCATTTATCTGGGCAATTCCACCGAGTACCGCGTGCGCACCCAGGCCTTTGGCGTGGTTTGCGTGCGGGTGCCGCGCCAGCAGGATCACGGCGCCAATGCATTCGAACACGGCGCGGCAGTGCGCGTCGGCTGGGATCACGCCAATGGCCTGGCCATGGCGTTGTAAATCATCGATTCGTTTCATCAACCGGATGTGGAGCGTGCTATGGACCAGAAGACTTTTATAAAAACCCTGCGCAGCTGGCAGAACGGCTCGATCAGCCGCCGTGAGTTCCTTGGCCGCACGGGCCTTGGGATCGCCGCCGCCGTGGTCGCGACCAACATGCCCGGCCTGCTGACCTCCACCGCAGAAGCCGCCGAGCAAACCAGACTCGGTGATCGCCTGTCGCTGGCGACCTGGCCGAACTACCACAGCCAGGAAAACCTCGACGCCTTCGGCAAGACCACAGGTGCCCGGGTGTCGATGAGCGTGTTCGGTTCCAACGAGGAAATGCTCGCCAAATTGCAGGCCGGCGGCAGTGGCTGGGACGTGCTGGTGCCGACCAACTACACCATCAGCACCTACGTCGGCCTGGGCCTGATCGAGCCGCTGGACCTGTCGCGCATTCCCAACTTCGACGCCTCGGCGTTCCAGCAGAAGTTCATGGCTCAGGGCACGGTGGACGGCAAGGTCTACGCGGTACCAAAAAACTGGGGCACTACCGGCATGCTCTACGACGCCGGCAAACTGAAAAACGGCCCAGCCAGCTGGAAGGAGTTCTGGGCCGCCGCCCAAGGCCCGGCCAGTGGCCGGACGATGGTCCACGACTACCAGTTGACCGCCATCGGCAACGCGCTGAAAAGCTTTGGCTACAGCTTCAACTCCCTGGACCCGAAAGAACTGGCCGATGCCGAAAAGCTGCTGATCGAGGTCAAGCCGCACCTGTTCGCGATCAACTCCGACATCCAGCCATCGATGCGCAGCGGCGATGCCTGGCTGGCGATGTCGTGGACCGGCGACGCCTCGCAACTGCACCGCGACAACGCGCAAATGCAGTTCGAACTCGGCAAGGAAGGTGGCGAGCTGTGGAGCGACTTCTTCGCCATCCCGAAAAGTTCGGAGCACAAGGACGCCGCCTATGCCTTCATCAACTACCTGCTCGACCCACAGCACAACAAACTCGAAGTGCTGAGCCACGGCTACCCGAGCGGCGACAAGCGTGTCGATGCCTTGCTGCCCACGGCGATGCTCGACGACCCGATCATGTACCCGGCCGCCGAAGCCCTGAGCCCACTGGAGTTCGGAGCCGCAGCAACGCTGACCAGCCCGGCCCGCGCCGAACTGATGGCACGTTTCAAGTCCGCTTGATCGCCTGACCATGGCCAATGAGGAGTCACCCATGAATGCCGCCGCCCACCCGCAAACGGTGCAGCCGGGCCATGCCCTGTCCGCCGAGGTTCGCCAACGGCGTAGCCTCGGCCGACGCATCACCTTGCTGATGCTCTTGCCTTCGACCCTGTGGTTCCTGCTGCTGTTGTTGATGCCGCTGGTGATCATCCTGGTCTTCAGTTTCGGCGAGCGCAGTGCCGTGGGCGGTTACGCCGGTGGCTTCACCCTGGCCAACTACCTGAACCTCGGCTCGCGCGGTGCGGCGTTCAGCAACACGCTGATGCTCGCGCCGCTGGGCACCCTGGTGTGCCTGGTGGCGGCTTATCCGCTGGCGTACTTCCTGGCGGTCAAGGTCACCAGAAACCGCTCGCTGTTGCTGACCCTGGTGATCGTGCCGTTCTGGACCAGTTTCCTGATTCGCACCTACGCGTGGATTTTCATCCTCAGCGGCAAAGGCATTCCGGCGCTGCTGGCCAGCCTGGGCCTGGAGGATGTGCGGTTGATCAACACGCCGTGGGCGGTGCTGATCGGCATCGTCTATGGCTACCTGCCGCTGATGGTGTTCCCGATCTACGTCAGCCTGGAAAAGCTCGACAAGCGCCTGCTCGAAGCCTCGGCGGACCTCGGTGCCAGCGCCTTCGAAAGTTTCCGGCGCATCACCCTGCCCTTGTCCGCGCCGGGGATCATCACCGGGGTGATGCTGGTGTTCATCCTGCTGATGGGCGAGTTCCTGATCCCGGCCATTCTCGGTGGCGGCAAGGTGTTCTTTGTCGGCAACGCGCTGGTCGACCTGTTCCTGCAATCGCGTAACTGGCCGTTCGGCAGTGCCCTGGCCATGACGCTGGTGGCGATGATGCTGCTGATCATCGGCGTGTATTTGAAACTGGTGGCGCGCTATGGCGGCCGCCCTGCCGACGGAGGTCTGTGACATGTGGCTGCGCAGCTATTCGACATCGCTGTACCTGTTCCTCTACGCTCCGATTGCCTTGATCGTGCTGTTCAGCTTCAACGCCGGGCGCAGTGGCCTGGCCTTTCAGTGCTGCTCGGTGCAATGGTTCGGCACTGCATTCGGCAACCCGTTCATCATGGAAGCCCTGGGCAACAGCGCACTGATTGCCTTGAGCTCTGCGGTGATCGCCACGCTGTTCGGCACCCTGGCGGTGTTCGGCTTGCAACGCTGCGGCAGCAAAGTGCGGATGCTGTTCGATGCGCTGACCTATTGCGCGATCATCGTGCCGGGCATCGTCATCGGCATCTCGACGCTGATCGCCTTCATCAGCCTGTTCGACCTGATCAACCCGTTGCTGGCGAGCTGGTTGCCGACGGTGCCGACGGTGCCGAAGTTGAACATGGGGTTCTTCACCGTAATCGCCGCGCATTCGCTTTTCACCATGGCACTGGTGATGGTGATCGTGCGCAGCCGCGTCGATTCCCTGGACAAGGCCTTGCTCGAAGCCTCGGCGGACCTCTACGCGCCACCGATGGATACCTTCTGGCGGGTGACCCTGCCGCAGATCAGCCCGGCGATCATGGCCGGCTTCCTGCTGGCCTTCACCTTCAGCTTCGACGATTTCATCATCGCGTTCTTCGTCGCCGGCTCCGAAACGACACTGCCGATCTACATCTTTTCCTCCATCCGCCGTGGCGTCACGCCGGAGATCAACGCGATTTCGACGGTGATCATCTGCGTGTCACTGGCCCTGCTGTTCACTTCCCGCCATCTGCAAAACCGCCGCACCGGCGCCCAGGAGTCGCACCATGCGTGATCAGCTTTACATCAATGGCGAGTGGGTCAGCCCGGATCTGGGCGGCTATCTGGACGTGATCGACCCGGCCACCGAACAGGCCTTCCACAGCGTCGCGGCAGGCACCGAAGAAGACGTCGACCATGCCGTGCGCGCAGCCCGTCGCGCCTTCGACAATGGCTGGGGCCAAAGCAGCGGCGCCGAGCGTGCGCAGTGGCTGGAAGCATTGGCCGATGAACTGGAAACCGGCAAACAGACACTCTCGGAACTGGAAGTGCGCGACAACGGCAAACCCCTGCCGGAAGCACAATGGGACATCGGCGACGCCATCGCCTGCTTTCGCTACTACGCCGGCCTGGCCCGTGAACTGGACCAGCAGCAGGACCAACCGCTAGCGTTGCCGGATGAGCGTTTCCGCTGCCGCATCCGCCACGAGCCGATTGGCGTGGCCGGGCAGATCATTCCCTGGAACTACCCGCTGCTGATGGCCGCGTGGAAGGTTGCGCCGGCCTTGGCTGCCGGGGCCACTGTGGTGTTGAAGCCGTCAGAACTGACGCCGCTGACCGCCCTGGAACTGGCCGCTGCCGCCGATCGTATCGGCTTGCCCGCCGGGGTGTTGAACCTGGTCACCGGCCTCGGCGCCGATGCCGGCAGCCCGCTCACCGAGCATCCGGGGGTGGACAAACTGGCGTTCACCGGCAGCGTGCCCACCGGCGCGAAAATCATGTCGGCGGCGGCGCGGGACATCAAGAACATCAGCTTGGAGCTGGGGGGCAAGTCAGCATTCATCGTGTTCGACGACGCCGATGTCGACGCCGCCGTGGAGTGGATTCTGTTCGGTATCTTCTGGAACCAGGGCCAGGTGTGCAGCGCCACGTCTCGTCTGCTGGTGCAGGAAACCATCGCTGCGCGCCTGATCGAACGGCTGGTGGAGGAAACGCGCAAGATCAGCATTGGCCCAGGCATGCAGCCCGGCGTGCTGCTCGGTCCGCTGGTCAGTCAGAGCCAGTACGACAAAGTGCTCGGCTTCATCGACCAGGGCTTGGCCTGCGGCGCCCGTTTGCTCACGGGCGGACGGCGACCGGCGCACTTGCGCGAAGGTTACTTCGTCGAGCCAGCGATTTTCGATGAGCCTGGCCACAGCAGTATTTTGTGGCGCGAAGAAGTGTTCGGCCCGGTGCTGTGCATCAAGCGCTTCAAGACCGAAGAGCAAGCGCTGCAGATGGCCAACGCCAGTCGCTTCGGCCTGGCCGCTGCCGTGATGAGCGCGGATTTGCAGCGCACCGCCCGGGTCGCCAACCAACTGCGCGCCGGGATCGTCTGGGTCAACTGCTCGCAACCGACCTTCGTCGAAGCCCCCTGGGGCGGCATGAAACACAGCGGCATCGGCCGCGAACTGGGCCAATGGGGGTTACACAATTATCTGGAGGTCAAACAGGTGACCGAGTACGTCAGCGACCAGCCTTGGGGGTGGTACTTGAAGTAAATGGGTCAAACTGTGGGAGCCAGCTTGCTCGCGATAGCGGTGGGTTAGCCAGCATCTCTGTTGGATGTGCCGGCCTCTTCGCGGGCAAGCCCGCTCCCACAGTGTCCCGGGATTAACTGACTGGCATTGGCCTCTGGAGAGCCGCTTTTTTTTCAGGACTGTCCCGCCCTAAAAACCTTTATCAAAGCGGAATGAGGCGCCGTAAGCAGAATCCGGTAAATGGCTGGCGCCATCGTCCCGTAACCGCGAACGGAAAGTACCGCTCTGTGGCTGGGTACGATACAAGCCGCGTTTTTGCAGTTCAGGAATGATCAGTTCAACGAAGTCCTCAAGGCTGCCCGGGCTGATCAGCGGGTTGAGCATGTAGCCGCTGGTTCCGGAAATACGGGCGTGCTCTTCGATCCGATCGGCCACTTGTTGCGGCGTTCCCACCAGAATCAGATCACTGCCCCGGGTGACATTGGCAAAGCGCTGTTTGACATCGCCGGCGGTCAAGGGCTTGCCACTGCCATCAGGACGCATCACATAAGAAGTCATGCCTTCAGTGTGAGTGGACAACGCGTCGCTGTCCGCGTAGCGGCTGATGTCGATACCGGTATCACCGGCATAGCTCACCAGTTGCGCCTGCAAGTGATAGTTGCTTTGCAGTTCGTCATATTTGCGTTGGGCTTCGATCTCGGTCCTGGCCGTGACGATGCGAAGTACCGTCAGTGATTTGACATCCCCGGCATGACGCCCCCGTGCCCTGGCCTGCGTCCATATATCTTCCAATCCCTGGCGAATCTCCAGCGGGTTGGACTTGGCGATGAAAATCAGTTCGGCGTGCTTGGCCGCAAACTCGCGACCGCGGCCTGACCAACCGGCCTGGATCAGCAAGGGTGTGCGTTGCGGTGACGGGGACGTCAAATGCGGCCCGGCCACCCGGTAATGCTCGCCAACATGATTGATCGGTCGCACGCGATCGCCGTTGGCATATACCTGGCGAGACTTGTCGGCAACCACGGCATCGTTTGCCCAGCTGCCTTCCCAGAGTTTGTAGACCACATCGAGAAATTCATCTGCGCGTTCATAGCGATCATCGTGCTTGATCATCTGCTCCAGGCCGAAGTTGCGAGCGGCGCTGGTCAGGTAGGAGGTGACGATGTTCCAGCCGACCCGGCCATTGGTCAGGTGGTCCAGCGTGCTGAAGCGTCGGGCATGGGTGAAAGGATGCTCGTAACTAGTGGTGACCGTGACGCCGAAGGCGAGGTTTTCCGTCACGGCGGCCAATGCCGGGATGATCATCAACGGGTCGTTGGCCGGTGCTTCCACCGCCCACTTCATGGCCGCGTCGGCATTACCGCCAAACACATCGTAGAAACCCAGCACATCACCAAAAAACAGCATGTCGAGATGAGCCTGGTCGGCGATGCGCGCCAGGTTCGACCAGTAGCCCAGCGAGTTGATGGTCAGTCGCTCGTCAGCCGGGTGCGTCCAGAGGCTCGGCGCGCCGCCACAGCCAACGCTGGCTTGCTCGTATAACGCAAACAACAGAGGTTTTGGATCGGACATCGTAGTACCTGTAAAAAGTCATTAAACGGACGGATCAGCGCTGATGCTTGAAACCTTTGCCGTAGTGGCGTTCAAGACGGCTCTGTATCAACTCCAGTCCAATGGACAGGAGCCAATAGATAACGGCTGCGGTGGTGAGCATTTCGATGTAGCGGTAAGACGAGCGTCCGTACGACTGCGCCAGGAACATCACTTCCCAGACCCCCATCACCGATATCAACGATGAGTCCTTGAGCATTGAAATGAACTGACTGGTTGTCGGGGGAATGATCGTGCGCATCGCTTGCGGCAGGACGATATGCAGGAACGTTGCCGCCGGCCTCAGCCCCAGAGCCATCGCCGCTTCGCGCTGTCCGGGGGCTACAGCCATGATGCCGGCACGAAAAATCTCGCTGAGGTAGGCGCCGTAATTGAGCGACAGCGCAATGATTCCCGCGCTGATGGCACCCGGCACGACACCCAACTGCGGCAGACCCAGGTAGATCAGCAGGATCTGGATCAACAGTGGAGTACCGCGAAAGAAAGACGCATAGAAACTGGCAACGCCGAAAGCCACTGCACTGCGAGACAGCCGCGCCAGTGCCGTCGCGAAGCCAAGGAGCAACGAAAGCCAGATCGAACAGAAGCACAGGAACAGTGTCAGCGCGGCGCCTTGCAAGAAACCGTCAGGCCCCAAATGAAGGCCGACCAGGTTGGGCAGCTTCTGCACAATGATCGAGAACTTCAGATCGAAGCTCATGAAAAACATGGCGCACAGGCCAAACAGCACTGCCCAGGTCAAATACAGGCGAGTGCGAAAACCAGGTAGCGGACTGAAACGACGCGTCTCGGTTTCGGGGGCGACAGCCGTCCTGGCCGGGTGTGGATTGAGGGCTGTCATTGGCTGATATCGGCACCGATCCACTTCTGTGAAATCTTGCTTAATGTGCCGTCGGCCTTGAGCTGGGTCACGACCTCAGTGACTTTGGCATTCCATTGCGGATCGCCCTTTTCAATCGCGACCACGTTGGGCTCCGCATACAGCGTGTCGCCGGCAATTTTGAAGCGAGGATCCTGGGCGATGCGTTCGCGAGCGGTGATGAGGTTGGTGACCATGGCATCGAGGCGCACGCCCGTGCCCAAGGCCAGATCCTGGAAGGCTACCGTTTCGTTGTCGTATGGCGCGACCTGGACGCTTTCGAATGGATAGCTCAACGGTTTGTCCTCGGCGCCCTCGATCACCAGATCCTTGTTCAAATAGGCTTCATAGGTCGACGCACTGATCACGCCGACTTTTTTACCTGACAGATCCTTGCCCGTGACAATGTTCTTGTCTTTGGCATTGACCACGATCACGGCCGGTGACTGGTAATACTCCACCGGAAAGTCGAACACTTCGGCCCGCGCCTTGCTCGGGGTCATCGAGCAGACGCAGATGTCATATCGTCCGTTCCAGTGGCCGGCAGCGATGACATCCCAAGACGGAGTCTGCAGCTTCAGTTTCACCCCTAACCGTTGCGCAACGGCCTTGGCGACATCGACGTCAAACCCGTCCAGTTGGTTCTGTTCATTGAGAAAGGAGAATGGCGGATAGCTTTCCATCAGAACGCCGGTCAGCTCCCCGCTGCTGGTTACGCGATCCAGGGTGGCGCCCGCGAAAGCCGTCGAGCAGGTAGCCAGTAATGCCAAGCCAAATGGTAAAAGCGCCTTAGTGTTCACAGACAAGTGCTCCAATCGATTCAAAATACTGAATAGATTAAAACGCACTATAAAAATAGTTTGTACTATCTTTATGGAATATAAGACTGCGTTCAAGCTATATTGGATCAAGCGGTTCAGATGCTTGAACCGCAGATTTTTGGTGGCAAGCAACACCCCGAAAGATCCGGTCCGGGGGTTGCTTTTTGTTCAGCGATAGCAATCGAGCAGGCGTGCGGCAACTTCCTTCAATTGCGCTTCGGCCAGATGGTTGATCCCGGCAGTGGCGTCGTTGGGGTAGATGTCTTCATAAATTCAACCGCGCACCAGGTAGGCCCCCGGGGGAACCCGATGTCGCAGCTTCTTGCATTTGCCGGGTGCCGGCTGATGCCCCGCCGGGCGATCAGGAAACCAGATTCGACATTTACCCGGACGCGGCATATGGCCGCGGGGAATCTGGACTTCAGCGTACGCCCGCTCTGGCTCGACATTAGTCATTTGTAATTTTCCTTCGGGTCCGGCTCTGCCAGCCGACGGCGCATCCAGCGCCCGATATGCCTCTGCGCGAGCCAAGTTGCCAGCGTCGTTCCCAGTATCCGGAGCGGATTGCTCAGCAACGGCCATTTCCGCTTCGCGACGCCTTTGGGCCTCCTCATCCAGCCCCTTCTGTACTGCAACCACGTCCTCTTTTGCATTGGGTGGGGTACCCGAAGACTGGGCCTGCTGCGCCGCCTGGATCAATTGGAAGTTGCGGTTGCGTAGCTCGACATTGCGACCAACCCGTATGTTCGAGCGTGCCGCCAGGGTTTCAGCCTGCTGGTACTGCCCCTGCTGAAGGCGCAACACCCCCAGGTAATGCAGTGTCGCTGGATTGTTCGGCTGGATATGCAGGGCTCGCTCCAGCGTGGCGGCGGCCTGGTCCAATTGGCCATTTTCATACTGCCGCGAGGCGGTTTCGATCAGGGTGGTTGATGCGCTGTTACTCTGCGCCGGCGCGCTTCGTTCGGCAGCAACCGAATAAAGCGACGGGACAGTGCAGAACACCAGGATGAGGCCCGGCAGAAAACTCTTGGTTGGCATCAGGGGGCGGACTCGACTGAATTCAAACGGCACTGCCGTAAAACAGGCCATAACACTGCTCGGCATTTGCGATACAGAGCCGCTATTGACCGGGCCAATACCCTGAAGTTCCTGCTGCAACGACCGTTGCGACCAGTACCATTTTTTACCACCCCCAACATCCAGGCACGATCTGTTGCTGTTCTTCACTCAGGGAGCAAAACAGCCATTAACGGACGCTCAGCCTACGTCTTTTTCCTGCGTACATTACGTCCTCCTGGAAACAGATCAGAAGGTGTAAACCTTATTCAGGACGGGACACTTCCGTTTGTTCCGGCATTTCCAAGGCATCATCGACCTCGATTCCCAGGTATCTGACGGCGCTTTCAAGCGTCGTATGACCAAGCAGAAGCTGGACAGCTCTCAGGTTGTTCGTCCTGCGATAGATCAGCGATGCCTTGGTTCGCCGTAGTGTGTGAGTACCGTACATGGCTGGGTCCAGGCCAATCGCTGTCACCCACACTTTGACTATTCAAGCGTATTGTCTGGTGGAAGATGGACGCATCGTCAGGCGTATTCAACGGAATATTCCATTTAAGAATTTTCTGCCTCGGGCGCACGGAAGGCCTTACTGTAATAGCCGGACTGGTCGAAACAGCAAACCTGCTTCTTGCCGGTTGCAAGCATATCGCAGGCATCACCAATTCGCTTTTCGCGGGTCTTTAGTTGCTTGGCTGAAGTAATCCAGTGGATCCAGTCTACTCGTGCGATGGTCGTTGTATTATTCCAAACTTTACGAGCCTCAGGAGTGGCTGCCAGTGCTTCCTCAAAGTCTGCCGGGATGTCAGGCTCGGGTTCCTTTTTCACAGGGGTCAGCTCGAATGTAACGATATCCCCAACGGCCACACCTGCGGCGTCGAGTAACTCGCTACTTACCTTCAGCCAATGACTCAACTGACCATCGGGCTCAAGGGTTGCCTGGAAATGGTGCCCATTGATTGTGCCTTCAACTGTCGTCCTTCCTCGCCTCGGAAGCGATTCACTCGCGTCTCTTGGCAGTACTGCGAACGCCCACGACGTATCATTACCAGGCTTTGCCGGACGAAGTAGTTTGGCTTCGAATCGGGATTTCACATCGATTATTGTCATTGCCACTCCTCCAACTAATACGCCTGACTTCTTTCTGGCAACATCACTGTCGCGTTTAAATGCGACAGTGATGTTGCCAGGATGCGCGCTTAGTTATCCATCACCTCGTCCAGTACCTTCTCGAGGGTGCTGACCGTGCGCTCGATATTGTGCAGCTTTTCGAGTCCGAACAGGCCGATGCGAAAGGTCTGGAAATCGGCCGGCTCGTCGCATTGCAACGGCACTCCGGCGGCGATCTGCAGGCCGTGGTTGGCAAATTTCCTGCCGCTCTTGATGTCGGCATCATCGGTGTAGCTCACCACTACGCCAGGGGCCTGAAAGCCGGCTGCGGCCACGCTTTTGATGCCTTTGCCGGTCAACATTGCGCGCACCCGATCACCCAGAGCCTGTTGTTCGCCGCGGACCTTGTCGAAACCGTAGGCTTGCGTCTCTTTCATCACTTCGTTAAACCGCGCGAGGGAATCGCTGGGCATGGTCGCATGGTAGGCATGTCCGCCCTGTTCGTAGGCCTGCATGATCTGAAGCCACTTTTTCAGGTCGCAGGCGAAGCTGCTGCTTTGCGTCTGTTCGATACGCTCGAGGGCCAAAGCACTGAGCATCACCAGGGCGCAGCAAGGGGAGGCGCTCCAGCCTTTCTGCGGCGCGCTGATCAGCAGGTCGACTGCGCATTTGTGCATATCAACCCAAAGCGTGCCTGAGGCGATGCAGTCCAGCACGAACAGGCCACCCACCGCATGCACCGCGTCGCCGACGGCACGCAGGTACTCGTCGGGCAGGAGAATCCCTGATGAGGTTTCAACATGGGGGGCGAAGACAATCTGCGGCTTCTGCGCCGCAATAGCTGCCAGCACTTCGTCCAGAGGGGGTGGAGCGTAGGCAGCCTGGCGACCAGTGTCGACAGGTCGGGCTTTCAGCACCGTGGTGGCCGCCGGGATGTTGCCCATCTCAAGGATCTGGCTCCAGCGATAACTGAACCAGCCGTTGCGTATCACCAGGCATTGCTGGCCGGTGGCAAACTGTCGCGCCACCGCTTCCATGCCGAATGTGCCGCTGCCCGGAACCACCGCAACCGCCTGGGCGTTGTAGACCTGTTTCAGGGTCTTGGAAATGTTCTTCATCACGCCTTGAAATGACTGCGACATGTGGTTGAGCGAGCGGTCGGTGTAGACCACTGAGTACTCGACCAGCCCCTCGGGATCGATACTGGGATATAGCTTTGACATGGGTGACTCCTTTGGCAGGGACCTCAGTGGTATCGACCCTGCCCTAAGCCTTGGCAAATGACAAGGTTGCGATATTTTCCCGGGCAGTCGCCGCAGCCTGGTTTGGTCGCCGGCACCCCCGGCTTGCCGAGTCAGCCCGCCGGCCATACGATTCGACTATTCCTCAGGCGGATGAGTCATTGTGAAGCCGGTGATGCTCCTGACGCGCATCCTGGCACCTGCCATCGCTCTGGCGCTGGCATCTGCCGGCCTGCATGCCGACGACCCGTTCGCGCCGTTGCGCGACGCCATGGTGCGGGAGATCGTCAACATGTCGTCCGTCACCCGCGACGAAACCGGCAAAGTCGAGTTTGCCGCGCCGGTGATGGCCGCAATGGCCAAGGTGCCACGCCATAAGTTCGTCCCGCCCGACGAGGTGCCCTACGCCTACGAGAATCGCCCGCTGCCGATCGGCTACGGCCAGACCATCTCCCAACCCTACATCGTCGCCCTGATGACTGACCTGACGCAGGTCGGGCCCGGCGACGTGGTGCTCGAGATTGGCACCGGCTCGGGCTACCAGGCGGCGATCCTCGCCGAGCTAGCGCAGGCGGTCTACACGATGGAGATCATCGAGCCGCTGGCAGTGCAGGCCGGGGAGCGCTTGGGCCGTCTGGGATATGCGAAGGTGCATGCCCGGCTGGGTGATGGCTACCACGGCTGGCCCGAGCACGGTCCTTACGACGCCATCCTCGTCACCGCCGCCGCCAGCCATGTGCCGCCGCCACTGATCGCCCAGCTCAAGGCCGGCGGACGGATGGTAATCCCGGTCGGCGCGCCGTTCATGATCCAGTACCTGCTGCTGATCGAGAAGGCCGGCGATGGCAGTGTGTCCACCCGGCAGGTACTGCCTGTGCGCTTCGTGCCGCTGGTCGGAGGCGGTTGAGCATGCATTCGCCACCATTGCTCGCCCTGACGCTGCTGTCTGCCTCCGCGCTCGGCTATGAGGTGCTGCTGCTGCGACTGCTTTCGATCGTCCAGTGGCACCATTTCGCCTACATGATGATCAGCGTCGCGCTGCTCGGCTACGGCGCTGCCGGCACCGCCGTGGCGCTGGCGCGGCCTGTGCTGGCGCCGCGCTTCCATGGCGTGTTCATCGGCGGCGCGGTGCTGTTCGGGCTGAGCGCCATCGCCTGCTTCAGCCTGGCTCAGCAGGTTCCGTTCAATCCCCTCGAGATCCTCTGGGACGCGCGGCAGTCGGCGCGCCTGCTGATGATCTACCTGCTGCTGTTCGTGCCGTTCTTCTGCGCGGCTGTGTGCATCTGCCTGACCTTCACCTGCTTTCAGGAACAGATTCACCGGATCTACGCCTTCGACATTCTCGGCGCCGGCGTGGGCAGCCTGGCGATCGTCGCCGCGCTGTTCGCCCTGACGCCCGTCGATGCGCTGCGGCTGCTGGGCGGCACCGGCATCGCCGCCGGGGCGTTGGCTAGCATGGCTTGCACGGGGCATAGGCACTGGCTCGCGCCGCTGCTGCTGGCGGTGGCAGTCGCGGTGCCGGCCGGCGTGCCCGGACGCTGGATCGCCCTGTCGCCCTCCGAGTACAAGGAACTGAGCCAGGCGCTGCGTATCAAGGATGCGCGCGCAATCGCCCAGACCTGGAGTCCGCTGGGCCTGCTCACGGTCGTCGACAGCCCGACCATTCCCCTGCGCCACGCGCCGGGCCTGAGCCTCAACGCGACGCAGGAACCGCCCGCACAACTGGCCGTCTTCACCGACGGCGACGGCCTTTCCGTGCTGAACCGCTATGACGGGCGCCGCGAGCCGCTCGCCTACCTGGACTACCTGACCTCAGCGCTGCCCTATCACTTGCTGCGCCAACCCCGCGTGCTGGTGCTGGGCAGCGGCGCCGGCGCCGATGTGCTGCAGGCGATCTATCACGGCGCCAGTGCGGTGGATGCCATCGAACTGAACCCACAGGTGATCGATCTGGTCCAGCGCCACTTCGCCGACTTCTCCGGCAAGCCGTACAGCGCGCCCAACGTCCGTGTGCTGATCGGCGAGGCGCGCGGCCTGGTGGCTTCGCGCGGCGAGCCTTACGACCTGATCCAGATCGCCCTGCTGGACTCCTTCGGCACTGCCTCAGGCGGCCTGCATGCGCTGTCCGAGAACTACTTGTACACGGTTGATGCCTTCGCCGAGTACCTGCGCCATCTCGCGCCCGGCGGCCTGCTGGCCATCACCCGCTGGGTCGCCCTGCCGCCGCGCGATGTTCCCAGGCTGCTGGCCACCGCGGCCGCGGCCATCGAGCGCGACGGGCAGGCCAGCGCGGCGCGCCGCATCGTCATGATCCGCGGCTGGAAGACCGCGACGCTGCTGGTCAGCAACAGGGATTTCGACGACGCCGGCATCGTCGTGCTGCGGGAATTCTGCCGGGCGCGCTCCTTCGACCTGGCCTACTACCCCGGGATGACCGTGGCCGAGGCGAACCGCTACAACCTGCTCGACCGGCCCTGGTTCTTCGACGCGGCGCAGGCCCTGCTGTCCGGCGAGCGCGCGGAGTTCCTGGCGCGCTACAAGTTCGACGTGCGTCCGACTACGGATGATCGGCCGTATTTCTTCCACTTCTTCAAGTGGCGCTCGCTGCCGGAACTGTTGGCGCTGAAGGCCCAGGGCGGCCTGTCAATGCTGGAGTGGGGCTATCCGGTGCTGATCGCCACGCTGCTGCAGTCCAGCGTGGCCGCCGTGCTGCTGATCCTGGCGCCGCTATGGGTGGCACGGCGGCGCCAGCGACGCTCTCGGAATGCGGCTTTGGCCAGGTTCGAACTTCGGGTCGTGTCCTACTTCGCCGCCATCGGCTTCGCCTTCATGTTCGTGGAAATCGCCTTCATCCAGAAGTTCACCCTGTTCCTCAGCCACCCGTTGTATTCGGTGGCGGTAACGCTCAGCGCGTTCCTGATCTTCGCTGGCCTCGGCAGCCGTTACTCCGGCCGACGGCGGGGGGATATTGAAACGGGTGTGGGGCCCCGTCATCCGCTCGCGCGGCCAGTCCTGGCGATCTGCGCGATCGCCCTGCTCTACCTGATCGCCCTGCCCTCGTTGTTCCAGCTGCTGGCGCCGTTGGGGACCCTCGCCAGGTTCGGCATCTGCGCCGCGCTGGTAGCGCCGCTGGCGTTCGCCATGGGCATGCCGTTTCCGCTCGGACTCGGGCGCGTCTCCGCGTGCGCCGAAGCACTGGTGCCGATCGCCTGGGGTGTCAACGCCAGCGTATCGGTGGTGGCGGCCGTGCTGGCGACCCTGCTGGCAATCCACCTGGGTTTCACCGTGGTGTTGCTGCTGGCGTTGCTGCTGTATCTCGCGGCGGCAGTCCTGTTTCCCTGATCGCGGCGGTTCGGAGCGAAACGTCAACAGACCCTAGTGAGGCGAATGGCCTGTTGGAACGCCGCTTGCCCAGTTCACACGTCTTGTAGTGTCGATCCGCGAGAGTGACGCCTTTCCTGCTTCGAAGCTAAACATTTGAAATGTGGACGTGCGCGTCATGCCAAAGATGAGAGGTTCCGTGCCGCAAGCAATTGGTTTTGGCCGACGCAGTCGAGTCGTAAGAGGTGGCTTTCATCCCATAGCTGCCGGTGGTGACCGGCAGAAACCGGCCAGAAGCAGTCGTCCCAAAATCCCACAAAATCCTGCAAGAAACAGAAGACCTGCCACGTCAATCACAAAGGAAGCGGTCTGTCTTGAATGACCCGCTTCATGACCAGGGTCGAGGTCAGCCGTTGCACATTAGGTAATGTCGAAAGGCTCTCATCGTAAAGTCTTTGAAAGGCTGGCAGGTCCTGGGCAATGACGTGCAGCAAGTAGTCCGGCTCCCCAAATAACCTCTGGGCATCGACCACTTGCGGGATCTCAACGAGCGCCGTCTCGAACGCCTCGACAGCTTGCCGGTTTCCCTCTCGAAGGGTGGCAAACACCATTGCGGAAAAATTCAGGCCCAATGCACCGGGATCAAGCTGCGCTCGATAGCCCAGCAACACACCGGACTCCTCCAGTGCCCGCACTCGCCGATGGCAAGGAGAGAGGCTCAGGCCTACACGTTCGGCAAGCTCAGTGACCGAAAGACGGCCATCCTTTTGCAGCTCCGCAAGAATATTCCGGTCAATTCTGTCCACGCAGAATAATCTCCCAATCTACAAAATCAAAACGACCATTTTTGAAAGTTAATTCTAACCATATTTCATTAATCTTCCTCCGATCTTTAACAACCGTACCCCACTTCAGAAAACAAGAGGGACGGCCATTGATGTGAGAGACGGGATGATGAATTACGCGGTGAACTATGAACTGGCGCAGGTGACGCCATGACCTTCAGTGTTTTTGTTGCCTTCTGGGCTGTGTCGATTTTGTTCGTCATCACACCTGGAGCCGATTGGGCCTACGCGATATCCGCCGGCTTGAAGCATCGGGTCGTCATACCCGCTGTGGGCGGACTGTTATCCGGCCACTTGATTGCCACAATGGTGGTAGCCGGTGGTGTTGGCACCCTGGTCGCCAACCACCCTGTGACCATGTCGGTGCTGACGATGGCCGGCGCGGGTTACCTGCTTTGGTTGGGCATCAGCATGCTCGTGTACCCCTCCACACCGCACGCGGATGAGGTTCAGGCGTCAGGCTCATGGAAGCGCTGGGCGCTCAAGGGGCTTTGCATCAGCGGGCTGAATCCAAAAGTGTTTTTGCTGTTCCTGGCACTCCTGCCTCAATTTGCCGACGCCACTGCACCCTGGCCTGTACCTGTGCAAATGATTGCGCTGGGGCTCGTCCACACTTTCAGTTGTGGCGTGATCTACCTTCTGGTCGGATTTGGCTCGCAGGTTGTTCTTCGGGCACGCCCAGCCGCCGCTCGCCTGGTCAGTCGTTTTTCTGGAGCAGCCATGATCCTCATCGCCGTGGCTCTGTTTGCCGAACAGTTGCTGGATTAATTCACCTTCAACGAGATACCCCCATGAACGATCAGCCTTCACCCTATGGCAACACCCCTCTCGCCCGGCAGACGACACGCGTCCGGGTACCGCATCTGAAACGGATGAAAGTGGAGGGCCAGAAATGGGCGATGCTCACCGCGTATGACATGTACAGCGCAGCCATTTTCGAAGAAGCCGGAATACCCGTCCTGCTGGTAGGCGACTCGGCCTCCAACAACGTCTATGGCAACGAGTCCACGTTATCCGTCACCGTTGACGAACTTATCCCTCTGGTTCGCGCCGTCACCCGTTCGACTCAACGGGTACTGGTGATTGCCGACCTTCCATTCGGCTCTTACCAGGGCTCGGTGGAGCAATGCTTCCACACTGCCGTGCGATTCATGAAAGAAGCCGGTGCGCATGCGGTCAAACTTGAGGGCGGGATCGAAGTACTACCTCAAGTCGAGAAACTCGCCGGCTCAGGCATACCTGTCATGGCGCACATTGGCTTCACACCACAGCTGGAGCATCAATTGGGTGGCTATCGCGTCCAGGGCCGGGGTGAAGACGCGCAGCGTCTGATAGACATTGCCAAAGCGTTAGAAGCAGCTGGCGCATTCGCTATCTTGATCGAAATGGTGCCGGGTAATGTAGGTCGAGCGATCACCGAAGCGATTTCAATTCCGACCGTCGGGATTGGCGCCGGTAACCAGTGCGACGCTCAGGTTCTGGTCTGGCAGGACATGGCCGGACTACGCACCGGCCGCATGCCGCGATTCGTCAAACAGTACGCCGACCTTCGCTCGGTACTCCACACTGCGGCAAAGGACTTTGCACTTGAGGTGGAGGCAGGAACATTTCCTGGCCCCGAACATACTTTTTAACCAGGGAGCCGTAATGAAAAGCCCAAGAGAGTGCGCTGCCGAAGGTCTCAAGGTCGGAGACCGATTCACTGTAGTTCGCTGCTTTTCAGATGACGATATTCGTCAATTCGCGCAGATTTCACGAGATTACAATCCGGTTCACTGTGATGCACGCTACGCGCAGCTGCGCAGGTTCAGAGCCCCCATTGCCCATGGTCTTCTGACCGCCAGCCTGGTCACCGAAATTGGCGGGCAGATTGGTTGGCTCGCGACAGGGATGAGTTTCGAGTTCAAGCATCCCGTTTACGCGGGACAACAGATTACCTGCCACTGGCTCATCGCTGATATTGATGAGCGGGGTCACGCAAAGGCCGAAGTCAAGATAGTCAATTCAGAAGGTATCACTGTAGTGGAGGCGACAACCTCTGGTGTGCTGCCAAGAACTGAGGAGCGTGAACGCCTCACTCAGATGCTCTCTGAGGGAGATCCCACCAATGGTACTGCCCGGCCCACGAGCTGACTGCCTGAATGGGTTGTGGATTCAACCGGTCGAGAGCAGCCGCTCATGAACGACTGCTTCCGAACCAGGGTGCGCCTTGCTCCCAAGACTGCTCAGTGTGGGCTGGCGGTCGGACGAACCACAATCTCACTCACATCAACATCGTCGGGCTGTTCGATGGCATAGGCGAGTGCTCGCGCAATGGCGTCTGCGTTGAGCGCCACACGCCGGAAGGCTTTCATTTCCTCGCGGGCCACATCATCCGAAATCGTATCCGCCAGTTCGGACTCAACGACCCCCGGGCACACTACGGTGACCCGGATCTTGTCCGTTTCCTGCCGCAGACCATCCGAGATAGCCCTGACTGCGAATTTGGTCGCGCAGTAGACCGCGGCTGTCGGAGAGACTGCAAGACCACCGATCGACGAGATATTGATGACCTGGCCGTACCCTTGCGCCTGCATGTCCGGCAAGACCGCAGCGATACCATGCAGCACCCCGCGAACGTTGACATCGAGCATCTGGTTCCATTCGTTGACCTTCAACGATGCCAGGGGAGACAGGGGCATCACGCCTGCGTTATTGATGATCACATCAACCTTGCCGTATTGCGCCTTGGCGAACGTCACGAACGCCTGCATGGATTGCAGATCCGTAACGTCCAGTGCGCGGGCGCTTGCCGAGCCACCTTCAGCCTGGATCTCGCGCACTAGTTTTTCCAGACGTTCGGTACGGCGGGCACCGAGTACCACATGGGCACCTTTGGCGGCGATCAACCTCGCCGCCGCGTCGCCAATACCACTGCTTGCACCGGTAATCAGGACGACTTTGTTGTGAATGTTCGACATATCCGTAGCTCCTGCTGTATGCATTGAAGTTCAGCGCCGACCGCTGAAGACGCGGACGTTGCTGCGGGGTACGTCGGAAAGATTAAGGGCACGGGCCTCGTCGACGCGTGCCAAAACCTGCGCAACTTTTGCCTATTCGTGTCTGTGCGCATCGTCTGCAAAACATGTAACGCAGCGACGCTCAAGCCCCACGGAACTCACTGGGCGTTACGCCCACCTCACGACGAAATACCTGGGAGAAGTGACTGGGGCTTGAGTAGCCGACCTCCAGCCCGACATCGATGACGCTACGCCGGGTCTCCAGTAGCAGGTGCCGTGCGCGAACCATGCGCAAGCGGATGAAGTACTGTGAAGGCGACAGTCCTGTCGCACGCTTGAACATGCGGCTGAAGTGGTATTCACTCAGCTCGGCCAGTCTGGCCAGCTTTTCCAGACTGAATTCAGCGCCCAGATCCGCGTTCATGGCGTCAGTGACCTTGCGCAGCTTGTAGGCTTGCAAGGCATTGACCCGACGCCCGGGCTGGGTATCGACGATATAGCTGCGCACCAGATGTACGACCAACGCCTGCGCCAGAGAGCGGGCGAAAAGCGAGCTGGGCGAGCGTTCCAGGACCAGTTCGTTGCGCAGCTGCTCCATGACAAACGCGACGCGCCCGTCCCGTCCCCCTGAAACATCGCGCAAACGCACAGGCCCGACGTGCTCACCCAACAGCTCTCGAGACGCTTGCTCGATCAGCGGCAGCCCCAGATAAAGATGCATCACTTCGAAGGTATCGCCTCCGTGAGTCTGCCAGCGCATTTCATAAGGCTCATCGGAACTGGTGAGGAAAAAATCGCCAGCGCTGACCTCTGCCGCTTCCCACTCCCCACCCAGCACGCGCTCCTCCACCCTCGCCGCCCCCGCCAGAACCAGGACGAGCAGCGGTTCCACCACCGCAGGCACGAGAATGGGCTCAATGACGCTGCGATGGGTAAAGAGCTGAATCACGATGTCCTTGATTTCCCGGCACGGTGGTAACGCCTGCGGTTCGCCTGGCAGGTATTCACGCATCGACTCCCCTGTGATGCGCAAGTCTTGGGAGGAAGTCGACATCTGTGCCAGGGACGTTCGTCTGGTGTTTGTCATGAACACGTCCTTTTCATACTCGGTTGTGCAAAGCCAGACAGCCTTCACCAGGCACTTGCCCGAAATCTGCGTGTTGAGCCCGGATCAATGATATCGGGCTTTCCCCGTTGGTTGAATCGAGCACCGAACCTCCCTGACTGACATTCGGCGCAAAACCCCGACAGCGTGGGCAATCTCACGAAAGCCGACCTCGCCTCGCTGCGAGACAGTAGGCCCGTCGCCGATGACAGCGCCTTGCAGGCGCCAACACGGCTTATCCCTACTCGATCAAAACGCTGGAGAACATCATGACCGACTTCCATAACAGCACGCCGAACGAAGTGGCAGGCAAAGTCGCTCTGGTCACTGGCGCAGCCAGTGGCATAGGCAAGGCAATCGCACTGCTGCTGCATGCCCGCGGCGCCAAGGTCATTGCCGAAGATATAAATCCTGAAGTAGAAGCGCTGGCCCGCCCTGGCCTGGTATCTCTGGTGGCCGACATCACTCAGGACGATGCCGCCGAGCGCGCGGTTGCCCTGGCCGTCGAGCAATTCGGTCGGCTGGACATCCTGGTCAATAACGCCGGCATCATCATCAACAAACTGGTCATCGATATGACCCGTGACGACTGGGAGCGCATTCAAGCAGTCAATGCCACCGCAGCCTTCTTGCACAGCCGGGAAGCGGTCAAAGCGATGATGACCAACAAATCGGGCTCGATCGTCAACATCGCGTCCTACGCCTCCTACTTCGCCTTTCCCACTATTGCCGCCTACACAGCCTCTAAAGGCGCGCTTGCCCAATTGACGCGCACCCTGGCGCTTGAGGTCATTGGTCACGGAATACGCGTCAATGCTGTGGGTGTCGGAGATGTGGTGACCAACATCCTCAACAATGTGGTCGACGATGGCCCTGCCTTTCTCGCCCAACATGGCGAAGCCGCACCGATCGGCCGCGCCGCACAACCGGAAGAAATCGCCGAAGTAGTCGCATTCATCGCCTCGGATCGTGCCAGCTTCATGGTCGGCTCGGTGGTCATGGCAGACGGCGGCATGACCGTCACGGCTGGGTGAGCCGCAGCAGAAAGGAGTCGCCGGACATGCTCGACAAGCCCGAGAGGATCAGGCAAATCTGCGGCAGTTTCGTCCTAACACCGCTGCGCTCGGCTACGTAATCTGAAAGCACGCAACGGACGCAGACACAGGCCACGGCAGGCCACTCAGATGAACAACGTCAATGAGGACTGAACAATGAAAAACGCAAAACGGCTTTCCCTTTCACTGGTGATCAGCGCGATGGTGGCCTGCGCGATCAACCTTTCCTCGACCAGCCTGTACCTGGCCGCTGACGGTTCTGATCGAACTCCCGGCCTGCGGGTGAGTGAAGGCGGAAGTGACCGCACCCCCGGCTTCAGGGTTGCCGAGGATGGTTCGGACCGCACTCCCGGCATGCGCGTAAGTGAAGGCGGCAGTGACCGCACACCGGGTTTTCGCGTTGCCGAAGACGGCTCTAACCGCACTGCTTTGGGTCGTATCGGCTGAACCTGACATTCGAGGAGAAAAGCTGATGAAAGATGCCAGACAAACCACTCAAGATCATCGTTACGCAGGCATGTGGGTCACCGCTGATGGATTCATCCGTCATGAGCTTCTGACGACTGGGCGTTACGACGAGGCCCGTGGTAAAAATAAGAGTGCTTATCAAGGCCGCTACGAACTGGTCGGTGATTACATCCAGTACTGGGACGACACTGGCTTTACCGCTGAAGGCCACTTTCATGACGATGTGCTGTTTCACGCCGGCATGATTCTTTATCGGCAATGAGCAATTTAATGATGTCGGGTGAATATCGTCTGCCTGGAAAGTTTCAGGCAGACGTTCATGAACACTTGTGAGAGCCTTGAAATGGAACAGAGCGATGCTTTCATCCTTCAGAACACGGCTATCTACCGTGACGAACTGGTTCGCTTGCTGACGCAACGGTTTACCACACCCGGGATCTATGAGACCGCCATAGCGCCCCTGCATGTCATCCGTTTTGATGCGCCTTCGGAGCTTATCCATACTGTGCACAAGCCGGCACTTTGCCTCATCGTGCAAGGACAAAAAGAAATCGGTCTGGGTGACGACCATTACCTGTACGACCCGCTCAGTTACCTGGTGGTATCGGTGACGCTGCCGGTTTCCGGTCGCGTGCTGATGGCCAGCCCGGAGTCGCCCTACTTGTGCATCCGTTTTGATTTCGAGACCACGGAAATCGCTCAGGTCATCGCCGATGCTCCCCCGACGGGCGTCCCGGACGAGCCGGAACTTGGCCTTTTCCTTGAGAAGGTCGATGTGCCCCTGCTGGAAACAATGCTTCGGTTGGTCCGGCTGCTCGACACACCGAAAGACATCAGCATGCTGGCACCCCTCGCCCTTCGCGAGCTGTATTACCGCCTCCTGCGAGGCGTGCACGGACGTCGTCTGTATGAGCTTGCCCTCGGTGACTCGCAAACGCGTCGGGTAACGCGGGCAATCGATTGGTTGAACAACCACTACACCCAACCCTTACGCATCGAAGAACTCGCCCGGGTCGCCAATTTGGGCAGCTCCACATTGCATCATCGCTTCAAGGCAGTGACGGCCATGAGTCCGCTGCAGTATCAAAAACAACTCCGCCTGCAGGAAGCCCGCCGCCTGTTGCTCGGCGAAGGGCTGGATGTGGCGAGTGCCTGCTATCGAGTGGGCTACGAAAGCCCGTCGCAATTCAGTCGGGAATACAGTCGCCAGTTTGGGTGTCCGCCATCAAGAGATACCAACCGAGTTCGCCACCCTGCGTGAAAGTCGCTCCCGATTGCTTTTTCGTGCTTTTCGCACTTAGACATTAGAGGGTTTTACCGATGCCGGTTCGACCGCTTTGCCATCGTTCAGGTTGCTTTGCAATCGTGGTTAAGCGTTGTTTCTCTCGTTGAACACGTCGGATAAGTAGATCAGGCCGCTGCCTGATCCGGTTGGTAATCAGTGTCGTGACGCAGCGCCGAGCGCGCGCCATGCACCATCAGTGTTCGCAGATAGGCATCACCGCGCTTGCTGATACCGAGCAATCGATCCTTACCACCAGAACTGTGTTGCCTCGGTGTCAGTCCCAGCGCGGCGCCTACAATGTTGCCATTATCATTTGTCGTCCATCTTTGTTGACGATTGTGGCCGGCGCTCAGTGCTCTCTTCGGCGTTGGGCGCTTCTGGAAAACTCCCTGGCGTGAACACATGGGTCTGCAAGTCGCTGGCATCGACTTCGGCGACACCATGAACCGAACGGGCCAGAACAATGGCCTGTTCACACTGTCTATGAGTGTTGACGCGGCCGCTTAACCCCACTATGCCCGCATGGGTTTTGACATTGATATGCAGGCTAAGGGTCGGATCGGAAAATGCCAGGGCCGACTTCACCTTGGCGGTAATCCATGCATCGTGAACGGCCATTTCCAGACCATGAGAGTAATGCTGGAAGGAGTGAATTTTCATGGCTGAACCCTCTGTCGCGTAATCAGACGTACTGTCCATCCTATTTGCTGTGTCGCCCTCCGCCTGTCAGGTGAACGCTATGGATACCTGATTCGCTTTGGAGCGCTCGTCACGCAAACATTGACAGAAATTAATTATAGTACGGCCGTTGCCTGCGGTCAGAGCGCTACCCTTAGCAGCCCTTCGCGGCAAGGAGATACCGGCCAAGAACTGCCCCTGGGGGGTCTAAGATAAATCGGGCGTGATTCACCGATCGCTGGCGGATGAATCAGGCTTAGGTCGGTGCTTGGCGACCGCACAAATCAAAAGGGACCACGCATGAGCAAATATTTGGTTTTGTTATTGGCTGGCGCCACAGGCGTTGCTCAGGCGCAATCCATATGCACTTACCCATGGTATCAATCGATCGATAAGATACTGCACACAGCCGATGCGCAAGGGCACGGGCCAGATATAGGCTCCGACGAATGGAAATCGGTGATCGAATTCAAGTTAGGGGTTCGCGATGGGGCAAATGTCCCTGAACGAAGCTCCGAACAGTGGTGCCAGTACATTGATCAGTATATCAATGCGATGCAGCCGGCTGGGGGCGGCACGGAAAAGTCATCGACTGTCAATGTGACACCTGGCCCTTCTTACGATTGCGCCAGGGTGGAGCCTGGCAGTATCGAAGCGATGATATGTGAGGACAAGACGTTATCCGCGCTCGATCGCAATCTGTCGGCAGTTTATGCCAGTGCGAGTATCAAGGCCGGCAACGAGCATCCTCCCCGGCTAAAAGCAGAACAACGTGGATGGATCAAGGGACGCGACGACTGCTGGAAGAGTGATGACGTCGGTGCATGCTTGCACATGGAATACCAGCGCCGCATCGCCGAGTTGCAAGCACGGTACCGACTGGTACCGGGCACTGGGCCTGTCTATTACGAATGCGACGGCAACCCTGCTGGAGAGGTGACTGTCATGTTCTTCAAAACCGATCCGCCGACATTAATCGCCGAGCGTGGCGACAGCGTATCGCTGATGTACCAGCAGCCAGGTGGCAGTGGCATGAAGTACCTTGGGCGCAATGAAACGCTTTGGGAGCATCAGGCCGAGACCATAATCACTTGGGGATACGGTGCGCCCAAGTCGCGTTGCAAAAGAAAGCCTTGAGCAACGATTCAATCAGCTGGGTAATTGCATATTGCTGCCCCTCGTGACAGGCAGAAATCGCCTGTGGATTCAACCGGTCGCGAGCCTACCCTCTCGCCCCACTGCACCGCTCAAAGCCCCTTCCCCTGCTGCGCACCCTTCACGCTCACACCTGATCCATAGCCTCGACCACCCCCTGATCCTCACCGAGGAACCCGCCGCTTTGATGCTGCCACAGCCGCGCATAGACGCCGTTCTTCGCGAGCAATTCGGTGTGAGTCCCCTGTTCGATGATGCGGCCGTCGTCCATGACGATGAGCCGGTCCATGGCTGCAATCGTGGACAGCCGGTGAGCAATGGCGATCACGGTCTTGCCCTGCATCATCTCATCAAGGCTTTCCTGAATGGCCACTTCGACTTCCGAGTCCAGCGCGCTGGTGGCCTCGTCAAGAAGCAGGATCGGGGCGTTCTTGAGCATCACCCGGGCAATCGCGACGCGTTGGCGCTGGCCACCCGACAGCTTGATGCCGCGCTCGCCCACTAAGGTGTCGTAGCCGGTATGGCCTTGCCGGTCGCTCAATTGGCTGATGAATTCATCGGCCTGGGCATTGGCCGCGGCGCTGCGGATTTGCGCGTCGGTCGCATCGGGACGGCCATAGGCGATGTTGTCGCGAATGGAACGGTGCAGCAGGGAGGTATCCTGCGTGACCATACCGATGCAGCCGCGCAGACTGTCTTGCGTCACTTGTGCGATGTTTTGGCCGTCGATGCGAATCTCCCCGCTGTCGACGTCATAGAAACGCAGCAGCAAGTTGATAAGCGTGGATTTGCCGGCGCCAGAGCGGCCAACCAAGCCGATTTTTTCGCCCGGGCGGATACTCAGGCTCAGGTGATCGAGCACCTGGCGTTCACCATTGTAATTGAAGCTCACCTTATCGAAGGTGACCGCGCCACCGGAGGTCTCCAGCACGCCGGCCCCCGGCGCATCCTGCACTTTTGGGCAACGGGTAAGGGTTGCCATGCCATCCTGCACGGTGCCGATGCTCTCGAACAGCGAGGTCATTTGCCACATGATCCAATGCGACATGCCATTGATACGCAACGCCATGGCGGTGATCGCCGCCACGGCACCTGCACCAACCTCTCCCTGGTGCCATAGCCACAGAGCATAGCCACCGGATGCCATGATCAACGCCACCACCAACGCCTGGTTGACGATCTCGAACTGGCTGACCAAGCGCATTTGGTGAAAACCGGTTTGCTTGAAGTCCTCCATTGCCGCGCGCGCGAAGTGCGCTTCGCGATTGGAGTGGGAGAACAGCTTCACCGTAGTGATGTTGGTGTAGGCGTCAGAGACGCGCCCGGTCATCATCGACCGCGCATTGGCCTGTTCCTGCCCGACTTTCCCCAGACGGGGCACGAAGTACAGCATGGCCAGGCCAAACAACGCGACCCAGGCAATGAAAGGCAGCATCAGTTTCAAAGCGAAGCCGCCGGCTAGTGCGATGATCGCAATGAAATACACTCCGATCCCGGGTGCGATCTCGATAAGGGTGAATAGCACGTCGCGCACCGCTAGCGCAGTCTGCATCACCTTGGTAGTGACTCGGCCGGAAAACTCATCGGAAAAAAACGAAAGGCTTTGCCGCAACATCAGGCGATGGAAGTCCCAGCGCAGCCGCAACGGCAAGTTAATCGCCAGTATCTGGTGCTGCACCATGGTGCGCAACGCCACCAGCCCGACACTGGTCACCATTACGATGCCCATGCCCCACAACACGCGACTTTCCTGCGCAGCCGCTTCACCGCCTGCCTGCCAGGTCGAGAGCAGGTCCACGACCTGCCCGAGGAAGGAAAACAGCCAGGCTTCGTAAATCGACACACCGGCACTTAGTAGCGCAAGTGCAAGGATGTAACCGCGGGCGCCACGCGTACAGGCCCACAGGAAGCGAGCCAGACCATCGGGTGGCGGTGGTACCTCGTCAGGAGGAAAGGGGTCGAGCCTTCGTTCAAACGCACGAAGCATGGTGTTCTCCAAAACGATCAAGTTGAGGAGATTCTGCCATTGAACGGTTGCTTTGAGGGGTTTGCGAAGTTGAGATGTGGCGCTGTTGGCAGGTCGCTCCCAGGATTGGGTTGCCGGGTGCGGGCTATCAAACGTTGCCAGAGACCCGGTCGGCAGGGATAGATCGGCCGGTATCGAAGGGAACTGGCCAAGACCGGACGTTCATCCAAGGACCGCTTTCGGCCGACTCGGTTGAAAACGGTCGGCCATGGTTTCCGCAGCAGAAAACAACCGGGCCTCTCGCTCAGGAAAATTCAATGAGACCGAACATATTCTGCAGGTGACGTGACGAACTGGATCAAAACTCGGGTTGAAGCTATACCGAAAGGGTTCAGAGTGGGGATGGACCACACGCTCGATTAGCGACTGAGGAGAACTTCGCGGTGTCGAATCAGCTGGTCATACGCAACATGACCCGTCCCGAGCTGGACGAGCTCGTCGATTGGGCTGCCCGTGAGGGTTGGAATCCCGGTCTTCACGATGCCGAGCTGTTCTGGGCGACGGACCCTGCCGCCTTCATCGCGGCGTCCCGGGGCGGCGAGTTGATCGGCGGTGGTGCCATCACCTCCTACGATGGGGAATTCGGTTTCATGGGCTTTTTCATCGTCCGGCCTGAATATCGCGGTCAAGGTCTGGGCAATACCCTCTGGCACGCACGCCGCGAGCGTCTCCTCGCCCGCCTGCGCCCAGGCGCGAGCATCGGCATGGACGGCGTCTTCGCGATGCAGGACTACTACGCCAAGGGCGGTTTCGTCTTCTCCCATCGCAACATGCGTTTTCGTGCCGAGATCACCGAACGCCCGGCGACCTCGCAATTAGACGACGAGGACATCGTCCCGCTGACCACTTTCCCGCTCGATCAGGTTGTCGATTACGACCGCACCTGCTTCCCCGCCGCGCGCGCAACCTTCCTGAGCGGGTGGATAGCCCAAGCCGATGCACTCGCCGTGGGTTGCCGGCGCGACGGCAGGCTAAGCGGCTATGGCGTAGTCAGGCGCTGCCGGGAAGGCTGCAAGATCGGCCCCTTGTTCGCCGATGACGCCCTGGCAGCCAATGCTCTCTACTCGCGCCTGGCGGAATTTGCACAGGGTGGCCCGCTGTTTCTCGATGCCCCGCAGAACAACCCCGCCGCGATGGCGCTCGTGCACCAACAGGGCATGATCGAAGTTTTCGGCTGCGCGCGCATGTACCTCGGCCCTCCTCCGGCGATCGCGCACGAACGCGTGTTCGGCGTCACGACTTTCGAGCTGGGCTGATGTCCGCTCGCGACCTCATCGGTTATGGCGGCTGCCCACCCCACCCGCGATGGCCCAGTGAGGCGCGCGTCGCGGTCCAGTTCGTACTCAACATCGAAGAGGGCGCGGAGTCATGCATCCTCAATGGCGATGCACAGTCGGAGGCCTGGCTTCACGAGCTACCGGGCCGTCCGCCGCGTGTGGGGGAACCGGACTTGAGCGTAGAGGGCATGTACGAATACGGATCGCGCGCAGGTGTGTGGCGCATTCTGGAGCTGTTCAACGCCCGAGGCCTGCCGCTGACCGCTTTCGCCGTTGGCCGAGCACTGGAACTCACCCCGGCGATTGGCCATGCGCTTTGCGCTGCCGGGCATGAGATTGCCGGGCATGGCTACCGTTGGCTGGACTATCGCGACATGCCTGAAGACCAGGAGCGGCGCCATATCCGCCTCACCCTCGACGTGATCGAGCAGATCTGCGGTAAACGCCCCACAGGTTGGTACACAGGAAGGGTCAGCCAGAACACCCGTCGCCTGTTGCGTGAGGAAGGTGGGTTTCTCTATAGCTCGGACGCTTACAACGATGACCTGCCCTATTGGCTCCCGGGCTCGCCCGCCCACCTGGTGATCCCTTACACGCTGGTCAACAACGACGCCCGCTATCTGCTGGCAAATGGTTTCGCCTGCGGTGAAGACTTCTTCCGGCTGCTCAAGGATGCTTTCGACCTGCTGTGGCAGGAGGGCGCGCACCACCCGAAGATGATGAGCGTCGGCCTGCATGGGCGGATCAGTGGCCATCCTGGTCGTGCGATGGCGCTGGCGCGTTTTCTGGATTACGTGCAAGGCCACGACGCGGTGTGGATCTGCCGGCGCGAAGAGATTGCCAGGCACTGGATTGCCCAATTCCCCGCCTGAGTGATAAGTGGCTCGGGACGGCCTGAGCCACGCTCAATGAAGTGGCAATATATTTCGAACCCCAGTACGCGACCGTGCTGGCTACAAACAAATCGGGTGGGTGCGCTATGCGGTTCAACACCTCAATCCGCTAATCCACAATGAACAACTTCGCTGCGGTGGTGGCGGGATCCACCGGCTGAATCCAGAAGAGATGACTGCTCATGCGAGCTTTATGGCGCCGCCCTGGATATCGTCGCGCGCCATCCGCAAGTCACTGGCATCGCGGTTGAGCTGGTGAATCATGTTGAGCAACCGCTGACGCAGCACCTCGTCCTGGAGCTGTTCTGCTGCGCGCATCACATCAAGCGCCGCTACCTCATTATTGGTTGCGACGGAGTCGAGCAGTTTGCGCATGCTTCTTGATGGCCGATTCATCTCCAACCTCCCTGGTTTCAGTGACGCGAATCATAAGGCTGGAATGTTTCGCCAGTGTTTCAGCTGCACGAACGGGTTCTGAATCACCGACGCTGGCTGAGTCGACGCTAGCCAGGGGTGATTACGCTTCAACCCATCAGTGATGAAGCTAAGCCACCCGCTCCAGGGCATCCAGCAACCCAACAAACTCCAGCGAAAGCCTGTGGCGAGGAGCCAAATGGACAAGGGGGATTGAAACTTCGTGAGATTCACGCATCTTGACGGAGCTGCTCAGGTAAACCGGTAGTAGAGGTAAACCCTCTGCCAACAGCTCATTAATGAGACTTTGGTGCATGCCAGTGCGCTCAGTGAATTGGTTAACCACCACCCCTTCCACTTCCAGTGATTCGTTGTGGTCACAACGTAGATCTTCTACCTGTGCAAGAACGCGATACAGCGCCTGACGAGAAAAGCTGTCGCAATCGAACGGAATCAGTATTCGATCGGCAGCCACCAGTGCACTGAATGTGTAGAAATTCAGCGACGCAGGTGTGTCGATATAGATGCGTTCATAATCCCCGGACAGCTCAACCAACAACTTACGTAGCTTGTTGATCTTGAACTTGCTCTCAAGTTTTGCCTGAATATCTGAGAGTTCAGGGCTGGCAGCCACCAGGTGAAGGTTGTCGTAACGGGTCTCGGTTATGGTCACTCGGTTCCGTCTGCCTTCGAAGCCGGTGGACAGTGTCTGTTTGAAGAAGTCGGCTATGCCTGCGGGAATGCGCTTGTTGAGTAGCCCTGTGAGGTAGTGAGTCGAGTTTGCCTGGGGATCAAGGTCAACCAGCAGCGTTCGGTAACCTTCGGCAGCACTCACAGCGGCAAGATTGCAGGCAATGCTGGATTTTCCGACACCACCTTTTTGATTGAATACGACACGACGCATCGGGCTTGCTCATCCATGAAAGTGGCCTAAGGCCAACTGAAGTAAAATCCAAGTAGTCATTTCAATTCTATGACCGAAACATTACAGTTTTACGACAGCCAGTCCACCAGGCCAGCTTCAATCACTCGGAGTGTTGATGCACATCAATGACTGATCAGTACAAGGGGGACCGTTAAGCAACTTGCGCAGATAGTTCGCCGATGCTGGGCACAAATGCTTGAATTGAACTGTCTGGGTGATAGCTGCAGGCGCTTCGTCCCTGCCAAGCAGTTCATATCCCATCACTGAAGGGCAGCCCTGCCTGGCTTAATGACTTACGCAGATGATCAAGATCACTCGGCCCAACTTTTCTTGCCTGCATTGCCACCCCCTTGCTTCTGGCTCGCTGACATCCAATGCTCGCCGGCTCAATTGAAGTGGCCAGGCAGCTAAATAGCCGCCATCGGAAAACACTAAACGACGAAACGCTTGCAGAACAATTTAGCCAATCTGTTGCATCGACCGGTTGAATCCACAGCCAATAGCAGCCACAGCCATTGCAGTCGCGCAGGCCAAACACCTTTAATCCATAAGGCATGTCCTGGTTTCTCGGTAGTAATTACAGATCACTGCAACGCAAGAGAATGCGTTAATGGCATGCTGACCTCGGTCTGTGATTGAGCACTCTCAATATCGGTACCCATTTCTTATCCATGGTCAATAGGACGCAAGGCGGCAGGAGGCATGCAATGGAACTGAAGTTCAGTCACATCGATGTACTGGTCAAGAATCTCGACGAAGCCTGTGCTTACTACGTACAGATACTGAACGCCAAAATCTCCCAAACGCTCGTCTGGGAGCGAGGTGGTTTGCACGTGCGCTACGCGATTGCGCTGATCGGCCAAGAGCGTTTCATGTTAGTACAGCCGTTGGCCGGGAACCTGAAGGAGCTATTGGACTCCTCGGGTGAAGGGATGATTTATCGCCACTGCTATTCGACGCCGGACATCGAGAAGGCCTATGACGAACTGATGGTCGCCGGTGTTCAGCCAGAAGACGAAAACGGAAAGCCATTGGCCCGCGCGAACCTGCAATCCCCATCAGGGACACGCATTATCTGGTTGCCCAAGCGCTTCGGGCACTTCTCTATCGAAATCCTGGAAGACAAGGCGCTAGAGGCATTTGTAGAAGCTGCATTTGCCTAAGTGATGCGGCGATGAACGTCTGCTTGCTGTGGACTCACCCTCGCCCACTGCCCTATCGATTAACTCAGTCAAAAGAGTTCGCCGACCCGCCTTAGCCGACGCCGATACTTCTTCCAAAGGCCCACGATTTTTTCAGCAACCGGAGTCACCTACATGGACGTCATCAATCAATTGCAGCCCGAAGAGTGTGCAGGAATGGAGGATATTCGACGTGAAATCGATGCCCTTGATCAGGTTGTTATCAAACTGTTGGGCAAGCGTTTTCACTACGTACTGGCTGCCTCGAAGTACAAGACCTCAGTGACTTCGGTGCATGCTCCGGAGCGTTTCAAGGCCATGTTGGCGACAAGACGCGAGTGGGCCGAAGCTGAGGGCCTGAGCCCGGATGCAATCGAGAGGATGTACAGTGACCTGGTGAAACACTTCATTACAGAAGAGATGAAACACTGGGCGGCTCATCAATCCAACACCGGACTCTAGTGTCCGGACGGACTGTCCGCCATGGGGCGTCAACCGCCCTTCATGTCAGCTGCAATCGGCCATTGGCGGACACATCATTGCTTTGCGTCACCCTGCGCTAGCGTTGGGACTCAACTAAAGTACGGACTCATGGAGCTTAGAGACGAGCAATGAAACTGAACCACAGGCCAGTGAAGGCTGGCGACGTAAAAATGATCTGCAGCTTTCCTCAGAACGCTCAAGAATTGTTTTTCATGTTTCCGAAGGCGCACTTCCCGCTAACGGAAACGCAGTTGATTGCCGCGATCTCCCAACGCTTCGACTCTACCGTCGTGGAGATCAATGGGACTGTCGTTGGGTTTGCCAATTTCTATCGAGCTGAACGCAATGGCGTTTGCTGTATCGGCAATGTCATCGTCTCGTCGAGCGCTCGGGGCGAAGGAGTGGCCACGTTTATCGTAGAGACGATGACCGGCTTGGCATTCGAGCGTTACGGAGCCAACGAGGTGCAGATTTCCTGTTTCAACGAAAACACGGCAGGGCTGCTGCTATACCCCAAGCTTGGATTTGTGCCTTATGCCATTGAGGAGCGACCATCTTTGGGAAAAGGCCGTTCGGCCCTCATACACATGACGCGCAGCAGAAGCTCGACAGGTTGAATACACAGCCAAAAGCGGCTATTCAGGCCATCTGAAAAAACCGACAACTTGATGTATTCACTGATCCACCATAGGGGAGACAGGACTGGGATACCTTGTTGACCTGGTTACTCATCGCTCAGGGAGAGCACCATGTCTGTAGAAATCCAACTTTCTGAAAATGCTACTGAAGCAGAGCGTCTGGGAATTTTGACCCCGTTGCTGGCCCATAACCAGGCCAACGGTGGAGACGACGCACATGAAACATTTGCTCTGTTGTTACGAGACCCTGACAGTAACGAAGTCATTGGCGGACTGTACGGCAAGGTCTCTTATCGATGGCTGCTCATCGATCTTGTCAGCGTTCCCGAGTCGATGCGTGGCCAGGGTATCGGAGAACGGCTAATGCGCATGGCTGAAGAAGTCGCGCAGAAAAAGCACTGTATTGGTATCTGGCTGGAGACTTTCAGCTTTCAGGCACCCGGGTTTTATCGAAAACTTGGTTACTCCGAATTCGGCCGCCTAGCAGATTATCCACCGGGACACACCCGGTTCTATTATCAGAAGTCGTTGTGCTGATCGCGATTTGGACCTTGGGCCGATAGCTGCGCCTCGTAGCAGGCAGCAATCGGCCAGAATCGGTCATTCATCGCCCGCTCGCACTTTCGACCATGGATACTTTGAAAAACCGATCTGCGATTCGCCTGCCTGTTGGTGCCTGTGAAACTGGATAGCGAGGTCAATGACTTGACCGACCTGCTGCTGATCACATGCCGAAATATCACAGCCTTCTGAGCAGTGATGCTTTCGAATGCCGGGGTGCTGTCGAGAAAGTATCGATGTTGGACTACTAGCGATCACAGAAACGAATGCCGCCCTTCGCTTTCAAGTGGCTTGGAGCCTCGACGATCTGCACGGTCACGATTTCCGCCGGTATTTCGTAGCTTTCCACCACGGCCTCGGTGATCTTTTTCAAAAGCAGATGCTGCTGCTCTACAGTCTTACCTGCGGCGGCGTAGACGATGACTTGCGGCATATTGGTTTCCTTCAATTCAACAGAGTGGTTAGGGCTGTGGGCCCGACGATCCACAAGAAGTCAGCGATTCGGTTATCACTGACGTAACGCTTGCGAATTAACGAGATCCCGAGGCCACTGACCTTCGAGCCCCATCAGCAAGTTGCCCAAGGCACGTTTGGCCATTGCATCGCGAGTGTCGTTTGTCGCCGAGCCAATGTGAGGTACGGTAACGACGTTTTTCAGCTTGAAAAGCCTGGAATCTGTCAGTGGCTCTTTCAAGTAGACATCCAGGCCAGCGCCCCGAATCGTCTTGTCCTCAAGCGCTTGGATGAGCGCGTCCTGATCAACCACCGGGCCACGAGAAATGTTGATCAAAATGCCCTCTGCCCCGATCAGCGCCAGCTCCTTTTGGCCGATGAGGTTTCTCGTCTCTGCGGTCAATGGCACGACCGGACAGACAAAATCAGACTCGCTTAACAGTTGTTCCTGCGGGACAAATCTTGCACCAAGTTCTTGCTCCAGCCGTGGTTTACGAGTTTTGCCGCTGTACAAGATTTTCATGCCGAAGCCGAAACGTCCCCTGCGTGCGATGGCCTCTCCGATTTTGCCCAGGCCGATAATGCCCAAGGTCTTTCCGTGCACATCACATCCAAAATGGGAGGCGTCGATTGTCTTTGACCAATTCCCATCTTTTGTCCAAGCATCAAGCTCTGGGATACGTCTCGCTGTGGCGAGGATCAGGGCAAAAGCGAGATCAGCAGTGGTTTCGTTCAGCACATCGGGTGTATTGGTCAACATGATCCCTCTGCTATTGAGATAGCTGAGGTCATAGTTGTCGTAACCCACCGAAATACTGGAGATGATCTCAAGGTTTTTAGCCGACGCCAGCTCAACCTCACCCAGACGACGATTCCCGCCGATCAGTCCATGAGCGTTGGGAAGGGTTGCCTCGAACTGAGCATCCATGTCACCAAGCTCTGGGCTCATGATGACGATGTCGTACTTATCTGCGTAAGGCTCTAGCATGCTGGGTGAGACTCGGCTGAAGGCCAAGATTGTCTTTTTCATGACGCTTTATTCCACCTGCCTCAAGTTCAATTGGCGCCGTTATCTGACTTCAAATAGGTTTTTGCCCATTCGCGGTAATTGTCCGAAAGTGTGTATTTTGAAAGCAGCTCAGGGAGCGATAGGTCGCGTCCCTCTGCACCACTTTGTTCGCGCAGAGCCTCATAGGTCGCTTTGAGCGCGGACAAATACGGGGCATGTCCATTGACCACTATCCGTACATTTGCCGCGCTCAGTTTCTCAACATCGCTCAGTGCGGGATTACCGTAATTGATCAGCATGATCGGAACGGTGAGATGCGCTGTGAGTGCTTCCAGATGCAGGAAGTCCTTTACTCCAACGAAGCAAATAGCGTCTGCTCCAGCCTTTTGATAGGCCGTAGTCCGGGCAATCGAATCTTCCAAAGTGGTAACGGCCACATTCGTCCTGGCGATGATGCCAAGGGCATCATCTGACCGGGCAAATCGTGCGGCGTAGATCTTGCTCGCGGCCTCTTCCATGTTGATGAGGACGTTCGATTGTTCGTCGTACTTGGCGGGCAGATGCGTGTCTTCCAGCGTCAGGGCGGCAACACCGGCCTTCTGTAACTCCGTGACTGTACGCATCACATTGAGCGCGTTTCCGAATCCATGGTCGGCGTCCCCAATGATTGGGATTTGACTGGCGCGTCCGACCCTGGAAACCTGCTCTGCATACTCATCGAGCGTGAGTAACGAGATGTCCGGGGCACCAAGCACTTGGAGCGAGGCGACCGATCCACCCTGGATAGCGACTTCAAAGCCAAGGTCAGAAGCCATTCGAACAGAGATCGGATCGAATACCGATGCGGCAAATTTACAGACTGCTCCATGAAGCAAATCACTGAACGCCTGTCTTAGTTCATGATGAGATCGCTCAATCATTTTTCTGCTCCATCACATTTCAACTGAGTACATCGTTGAATCGTCCTGCGAGAACGAGGCGTAAATTGGCTACCGGTCATTGCGCCCTATTCGAAGAGGAATGACCGGTAAGCGATGCCGATTACTTTTGCGCTAACAACGCTTTACGCTCTGCTTTTTCGTTTTTCATTGCAGTAATTTCACGCTCGCAGGCTTCGACATCAAACGAGTTGTCCCACTTGGCAATCGCGATAGTGCCGATACCGTTGCCGATCAGGTTGGTCACGGCTCGCGCTTCGTTCAGAAAACGGTCGATGCCCAAAAGCAGGACAAGGCCTACCAGCGGAATTGAGTGGATGGTTGTGAGAGTCGCCGCCAAGGTGATGAAACCGGCACCCGCTACCCCCGCAGAACCTTTCGAGGTCAGCAAAAAGACGCCCAACAGGATCATCTGATCCACAAATGTCAGCGGCGTATTGGTTGCCTGTGCGATAAAAATCGCGGCCATGGTGAGGTAGATGCAGGTGCCATCCGCATTGAAGGCATATCCAGTTGGTAGCACCATGCCCACCACTGACTTCTTGCAGCCCAGCTTTTCAAGTTTCACCATCATTCGCGGAAGCACGGCTTCGGTTGAGCAGGTGCCAAGCGTGATGAGAATTTCATCTTTGAAATAACGAAGAAATTGCATGAGCGGCATGCCCGACCATCTAGCAACCGTGCCCAGCACAACCACGATGAAAATCAAGGTCGTGATGTAGAGCGCGACCAGCAACTGGCCGAGTGACAGCAACGTACCAATCCCGTACTTGCCGATGGTAAAAGCCATGCCGGCACCGGCACCAATCGGAGCCAGGCGCATCACCATTGCCACGATCTTGAACAGCCCTTGCAGAAACAGATCGATGGTATTGATCAGCGGCTTGCTGGTTTCGCCCATTTGAACCAGGGCAACACCCATCAAGACCGACAGCAGGATGACCTGAAGCATGACGCCATTCGAAAACGCGCCGATGAAGGTGTGCGGGATGATGTTAAGAAAGAACTCAACGGTGCCGCCCTGCTCACTAGCGGCCTGGCTGTACTTGTTGATTGCACTGGCGTCCAGCGTGGTAGCGTTGATATTCATCCCAACGCCTGGCTTTGCGATATTGACCACAATGAGGCCAATGACCAGCGCAATGGTTGAAAGGATTTCAAAGTAGAGCAGCGCTTTAACGCCAATCCGCCCAACTTCTTTGATGCTGCCCATCTTGGCAATACCGACTACGACGGTACCGAAAATAATGGGCGCCAACAGCATCTTGATCAGCTTGATGAAGCCGTCAGCAAAAGGTTGGAGCTTGGCTCCGATATCAGGGACGAAGTAACCGATTGCGGCACCGATCACAATGCCGATCAGCACCTGCACATATAGCTGGCTGTACCAGCGAGACTTGGAAATTTCCACGGAAGCACCTCATTTTATTTTTGTGATGGGCGTGTGGCGTGGCGTCAGCGGATGACGCCGGATAACTGTGGCCTCAAGGGCAGAGGCCACAGTTCGGGGCTATCAGCCCTCGCCCAGCTCGCGCATAACTGCGTACAGAGCTGACTTGGCTTCGAAGCCAACACCTGGGATGTCAGGAAGGCCTACGTAGCCGTTTTCCACCTGTATGCCGTCAGCGAACCCACCGAATGGCTGGAATACGTCTGGATAAGATTCGTTACCGCCCAGGTGCAGGCCTGCAGCGATGTTCAGGGACATCTGGTGACCACCGTGCGGCACTACGCGGCGAGAAGACCAACCCATTTCTTCCATTACCTTCAGGGTGCGCATGTACTCCACGAGGCCGTAGGACAATGCACAGTCGAACTGAAGGTAGTCGCGATCAGGGCGCATACCACCGTGGCGCAGCAGGTTACGAGCATCCTGGTGGGAGAACAGGTTTTCACCAGTAGCCATTGGCAGTTCATAGTGATTTGCCAGTTCAGCCTGCAATGCGTAGTCCAGCGGATCGCCAATTTCTTCGTACCAGAAGAGGTTGTACTTCTTGATGGCCTCTGCGTACGCAATACCTGTTTTCAGATCGAAGCGACCATTGGCATCGACAGCCAGTCGACGACCGTCACCTACCACTTCAAGTACTGCTTCGATACGACGGATATCTTCGTCCAGTGGCACCGCGCCAATCTTCATTTTGACGACGTCGTAGCCACGATCCAGATAGCTCTGCATCTCTGCCTTGAGCTTGGTCTGGTCTTTGCCCGGATAGTAATAGCCACCCGCCGCGTATACCCAGACTTTGTCATCTGCCACGCCGTCGCGGTAACGGTCGGCCAGCAGGCGGTACAGCGGCTTGCCTTCGATCTTGGCAACCGCATCCCACACGGCCATATCAATGGTGCCGACGGCAACTGAACGTTCGCCGTGGCCACCTGGCTTTTCGTTGGTCATCAGGGTCTTCCAGATGGCGAACGGGTCCAGGTTGTTGTTCTCATGGTCGATAAGAGTATCCGGATCAGCTTCCATGATTCGCGCCAGGAAGCGATCACGCATCAACGCGCCTTGACCATAGCGACCGTTGGAGTTGAAGCCGTAACCGATGACAGGTTTACCATCGCGAATCACATCCGTGACAACAGCGACGACCGAGCAGGTCATTTTGGAAAAATCGATGTAGGCATTGGCGATTGGTGAAGCAATCGAAACTGTTTTTTCACGGATGTCTACGATACGCATAACGGGTTCCTCTTGTTGTTGGTGGCCCCACGTTATGCTTTGCGATGACACTCGCCCAATGCTATTAATGCCGCGCCCTATGCACAGGAGGCATTGCCCTTGGAACTCGTCTGGCTCGAAGATTTTTCAGCTCTTGCGGAATACGGCAGCTTTGTTCGTGCCGCAGAAGCGCGGCACGTTACTCAGCCGGCATTCAGCCGCAGAGTCCGTTCACTGGAGAATTGGATGGGGGTGGAGTTGTTTGTGCGCACACCACAAGGAGCGACGCTTACCGAGGCAGGAAGGCAGATTTTGCCCACTGCACAAGAGGCTGCAAGACGCTTGTACAGGATGCGCACAGAGGCACAGGAAGTGGCTGGGATGGCAGCCAAAACGCTGCAATTCGCGGCAACTCACTCCCTGTCGTTTACATTTTTCCCAAGATGGCTGAGAAGTACTGAAAACGGCGCTCCGATAGAGGCTGTTCGCCTGCACTCAGATAGCATGGCTGTTTGTGAACAGATGCTAATCCACGGCCAGGTCCAGTTCCTGCTCTGCCATCGCCACCCCGACGTTCCGCCGTTACTGGCTCCCGATCAGTTCATTGGGAAGAAGGTTGGAGAGGATGTGCTCGTGCCTTTGGCAAGCGCCTCTGCCAATTTTGGTACCTCACCTGAAACGCTGCCCTACTTGGCGTACACCCAAGAATCGGGTCTAGGCCGTATCGTCGCTCATCGACTTCACGGGAAGGAAGACTACCTTCACCTCAAGCCACTTTTCAGCAGCCACCTGGCAGCAGTCCTGATGTCCATGGCGTTGGAAAGCAAGGGTGTCGCATGGTTACCGAAAAGCCTGACAGAACAGGAAATGACTGACGGCCGGCTGGTCAGGGCGCTCGACGAAAGCTGGGATATTCCCTTGGAAGTTCACCTCACTCGTCCCAAAGCCCCAATCAGCCCCTCTGCCGAAGAGTTCTGGGCCAAGCTGGGCGACTAGACACATTTGGCCGCAGCCAGTGTTCATTCGCCAATGACGTTCTGGTGCCGAAAAAATCCAATACGCCACAATTCGTGAAGTGTTTGATCACTGAATCGCCATTGTTTGAGGCTAGTCATCTAATTACGCTCGGGCCGCGATTTTTCCAACAACAGCTAATGCGGCCTGGCAGCGAGGATTTTATGTTCAATGTTGTTTCTTCGGGCCAATGGCCTGCGGGCTATCTGATCAATCCAAACGTGGAACCTCTGGATCAGAAATGGCTGAAGGAATTCAGCCGGATTCCTGCAGCGGCTGTCAGCGATTGCCTAGGACGCAATGTCGGGGGATTGGGTTTACGTCCGTTTCATGGAAATACGCCAATGCTTGGCAGCGCCCTCACTGTAAGGGTCAGACCTGGCGATAATCTGATGATCCTGAAGGCGATGCAGATGGCGCGGCCTGGCGATGTCCTCGTCATTGACGGTAGTGCAGACCTGACGCGCGCCGTCTTCGGGGGCATCATGCGGGCAATGGTGTTCAAGGCGGGCAGCCTCAAATGATCGATTGGGCTATGTACCTGCTATTGGGCGCGGCCATGGGTACTCTCGGAGGAATATTCGGGATCGGTGGCGGGCTCATCGCAATCCCCGCATTGGTTCTAATATTCGGGATGGATCAACAAGAGGCCCAGGGGACGACTCTAGTCATGGTCGTTCCCAACGTGATTCTCGCGCTGTGGCGGTATCACCAACGAACCCATATTTTGTTGCGTCATGCCGTGCCATTGGCTGCATCAGGGCTTGTCTTCGCCTGGGTAGGATCGATCATTGCCGTAGGCCTGGATCCCGATGCCATGCGCATAGGTTTCTCTGTATTCATGATTTTGCTGTCGACCTACAGCTATTTGCAGATGTACTTACCCAAACCCCCACCTAGCAAAGAGCTCCGACATCCATGGCCGTGGTTGATGGTCTTGGGATCAGGCTCCGGGATTTTGGGCGGTTTTTTCGGCTTGGGGGCATCGGTACTTGCCACCCCCGTTTTATCCACCGTTTTCGGTACAACCCAAGTAGTCGCACAGGGCCTATCGCTGGCATTGGCCGTTCCGAGTACGGGTGTAACGCTGCTGACCTATGCGCTTCACGACCATGTCCAATGGCAACTGGGTCTGCCCATGGCGATAGGTGGGCTTCTTAGTGTCAGTTGGGGAGTTAAGCTCGCTCACACCCTGCCCGAAAAAACACTTCGCACCTGGTTTTGTCTTTTTCTGATGGTGTGTGCCGCCCTGATGATCTTTAAAGCTTGAACGCCACCGGGCGATCAAACTGAAATCGAAGGCAATTCGATTATTCACAATTCGTGCTTAAAGCGTTCACTTTCACGCTCTTGATGCGTGATCAGGGATCAATATGCTGTAGGCATGTTGTACCCGTGATCTCGAATAAGACAGAGAAAGAATCAGCCATGAATACGCCTCGAACGCTCTACCAAAAACACATCGATAGCCACACCGTTTGCGCCCTTGATGACCAAGGCCACGTGCTTTTGTACATTGATCGCCAAGTTGCTAACGAATACACCAGCCCCCAGGCATTTAGCGGGATGCGCGAAGCAGGCCGCAAAGTATGGCGTCCAGGCGCGACACTTGCAGTGGTCGACCATGTGAACCCGACCGCCCCGGTTCGTATCGCAACCATGCCGGATGCTGGCGGTGCGCAGCAGGTCTCGTACTTCGAAGAAAATTGCCGGGACTTTGGTATCGAGCTCTTTGATGTGTTGGATAAAAGACAAGGCATTGAGCACGTCGTAGCGCCGGAACAAGGCTTCATATTGCCCGGGATGGTCGTCGCTGCAGGCGACAGCCACACCACGACCTACGGTGCATTGGGTGCTTTCGGATTTGGTATCGGTACCTCCGAAATCGAGCACCTGCTTGCGTCGCAAACATTGGTCTACAAACGACTGAAGACCATGCGAGTCACAGTCAACGGGTTGCTCGGAAGCGGTGTCACCTCCAAAGACATCATCATGGCGCTGATCGAAAACATCGGTGCATCAGGCGCCACTGGCTATGCCATCGAGTTCGCAGGGCCGGCGATCTCCGACCTGAGTGTCGAAGCCAGAATGACCATCTGTAACATGGCCGTCGAAGCGGGGGCCAGGGGCGCGTTCATGGCTCCGGATGACAAAGTCTTCGCTTACCTGCAAACCAAACCACGTGCGCCCCAAGGCGAAATGTGGAAGCAGGCCGTTGCCAAATGGAAAGAACTGCACACTGACGAAGGCGCTGTATTTGATCGCGAGGTCATACTCAACGTTGATGATCTGGAACCGATGGTCACCTGGGGCACAAGCCCAGACCAAGCCGCACCGGTCGGCAGTCATGTGCCAGATCCCGCCACACAACCCGACCTGATTCTCCGCCAAGGCATGCAACGCGCCTTGGATTACATGGGGCTACAGGCGGGCATGCCACTGAGCGACGTAGTCATCAGTCATGCGTTTATCGGCTCCTGCACCAACGCGCGAATTGAAGACCTGCGTGACGTTGCCCGTGTGGTACGCGGCAAACGCGTTGCCGCAAACGTACGAGCAATGATCGTTCCCGGCTCGACACTGGTTCGTACTCAGGCCGAGCAGGAAGGCCTTGCGCAGATATTCCTGGATGCCGGTTTTGAGTGGCGGCAGTCAGGTTGCTCGATGTGCCTGGCCATGAATGACGATGTCCTCGCTCCGGGTGATCGCTGCGCATCCAGTACAAATCGCAATTTTGAAGGTCGACAAGGTGCCGGCGCGCGCACCCATCTCATGAGTCCGGCGATGGTCGCCGCTGCTGCGATCACCGGACATTTGACTGACGTTCGTTCATTCGCTCTGGAGGCTTGAAGCATGCAACCTTTCAATGCGGTCAGCGGCAGCGCCGCGCCACTTTTGGCTTCCAACATTGACACTGATGTGATCATGCCCAAGCAGTTCCTCAAGGGTATTGATCGTAAGGGACTGGATCGCGGTTTGTTCTTCGATTTGCGCTTTCTGGAATCAGGCGAACCCAACCCTGAGTTCATTCTTAATCAACCCGCTTGGAACGGCGCAGCCTTCCTGGTGGTCGGCCCAAACTTCGGTTGTGGGTCTAGTCGAGAACATGCCGTTTGGGGTCTGAAGCAAGTAGGCATCAGAGCACTCATTGGTACCAGTTTTGCCGGAATTTTTTATGACAACTGCCAGCGCAATGGTGGGTAATCCCCCCTGAAATCAGTACTCGTCAGAAGTAGAATTTTCTCCTAATCGGATCAAGGAAATTTTGCGTGAA
>NZ_JBYTDD010000033.1:0-93770 GCF_058791055.1 Pseudomonas sp. EU05-FHT14B02
TCTTCACGCAAAATTTCCTTGATCCGATTAGGAGAAAATTCTACTTCTGACGAGTACTGATTTCAGGGGGGATTACCCATCCGTTTAGCTTCCGAGTCTGTTGTGAAGCAATGATGTGCGACTTCGAAGATGTTCGCGCTACCACATTGAAAATCGCAGCCAAAGAACTGTTTAAGTAAATAGAAGCCCGATAGGGGGGAAAGCCCCTACGGGCTTTCTCCCTTTCTGCGTTTCGTAGAAATGGAGAATCAGATGAATGCTTATAAGGATGCCCAGGCCGGCGAAGCCAGGACGTTCGTTACTCGTAACGATCAGGTGGTCAAGCTAGTTGAAAGGCTGCTGAAACGCGCTGCCGGCGTTCTCGTCGAGAAGGTTTGCCGCAAGGCTATGACGGAAGGCGAGCTTCAGGTTGTAAAGCAGGCGGTTGAGCGTGGCGAGCTGTACAAGGTTTTCAGCCTTGTTCGTCCAGCTGCTGACCAGATGCGACGTGTGGACAGCACGAACATTTACTGGGACTGGATTGACGCATTCGGGAGCTATTCGGACGCAGTTGGCTCTTGCTGGCCATACATGAGCCAGGAGCGAAGAGCGTACGCTCTGCTGCACGCTGAAGAGCTGGCCAACGCAATCTGCAAATAACCCTACCGGGGAACCCCGGCGGGGTTCTCCATGAAAATGGAGATGAAAATGCACCGGTTTGTTGAAGAAAAGATGGCAAAAGTCGCGCCTGTTCCATGCGACTTCATCCTTGGCGATACCGTGACGGTGACAAATGGATACGGAGTCGAAATCCAGGGAAAGAAAATCCTGGGATTCGTCCGAGAGATCGATCCTGAGTTTCGTCCCGAAGCTTTCATTTTTCTGGACTGGGATTGCTACTGGTTCCCGGTATCACCGGATAAATTGAAGCTCGAAAGCAGATATTCAGGACTCTAAAAAACACAACCCAAGGGGGAGAAATCCCCCGCGGGGCTTCTCCCTGCATGGATGTATGGAGAAGTCGATGAACGCGATCCTCGAAGCTGCTCGTTTGCAAGGCCAGGCCTCGATAAGCCGTAAGGCTTGGGTAACCAAAGGGGGCACAAAGGTTCACCTATGGGAGCTGTCATCAGGGGGCGTCATCCTCCTGAAGCACTCGCGGGGAGAAGGTTTTTTCCAGCCGATAAAGCTGGAGGAGCCAATGGAGATGGTTGTTGACCGTTTCCGGAATAAATGCGGCCACAAGGTGTTCTCACCTAATGGGCTATGAGTGTGAAAGGGTGGCCTTCGGGTCACCCTTTTTTTTGGTTCGCCATCTTGTTAAAGGGCATCGGTTTGGTATCATCGCAGGCATAGAGCGGGCCTCAGGTCGAGCTCTCAAGAACCCCTCCAGCACAGAGCCCTCTGTGCTTAGAACTTAGCGCCATGCATGAGCATGTCCGCCAAGGCCTGAAACGTGTATGCGTTCAGGCAGTGTTCTCATCATGTATGTGATGAGTCACAAAAAGCAGAGCCACGCTTTCAAACCGGCTTAAAAATAGCACTCAAATTATCGACATCCAGGCAACTGGATATTGGTTTTTCTGCGTGCATAAAAAACCCGCAGCGGGGAGATTACTTCCCGCCAGGGTGGTTCTCCGTCTGCATCTTTTGCTAACGGAGAACACCATGAAAACTCTCATCGTCCTTACCGCTCTTGTTGTTGGTGGCATTCAACTTGGCTTCAAGGCGTTCGATGCAGGCGTTGAAACTGCTCAGCAGTCTCACACCGCAGAAATGATCAAGGCACGTCACGCGCTTTGATTCAATAAGGCTCTTGGCAAAAAGCTTTCGGTTTTACTGGAAGTCTTTGCTTCGTAAGAGGTCGTCCCGATGTTTCATGTAAACGCAATTGACGCTGTTCGCAGCGCATCATCGTTGGCAGAAAAATCGAACTTTGCCTATGCGATTTATTCGCAGGCAAATGGCTTTATTGTTGTTCTTCTAACTCAGCCGAACGGCTCGGAGTTGGAAATAATTAAACCCTGACGGGGAATCCCGTTGGGACTCCTCGTCTTTTTGAGGAGTAAAAAAGATGTACAAGAAAATACTATTCGACTGGATTAAGGCTTCACTTATGGGCGTTGGCTGTAGCTTGTTGGCAGCCGCTTTTGTTTCCATCGTTACACCAGGAACGCATCCGCTTGTCGTATCGTTCTGTCTGGTGCTTGGCGTGGTAATGATGATCGCCGATTTGGTGGTATCCTTGATTACAGCGATGAGCAATCCGAAAGGAGAATGAAATGGACTCGATGCAGATGCTTGTTTACGCAATCGTAGGCGTTGTCGGTGCTTTGGCCCTAACCGGCGTGATCGGTTATGTGGTCGCTGACCGTCTCGACAAGAAGCACGGCACGAACATCAAGGCCCACTGAGCCTTCCCTCAGGGGTTGGCCCAGTGAACGGATTCAAGTCTAGCTTCGGCTAGACCGCTGCGTGGTCACCCTCCGTGGGTGATCCACCAGAGCCCTTCCGTGTGAAGGGCTCTGGGGATCACCCACACCTGGAGAGTTGAACATGACCGCAGCAAACGCACTATTCTGCCAAGAACTCAAAGAACTGATGGTCGAGTCTGGACGGGTGTTCAAAGTCCCCGAGCAGATCGCCAGAACTGTTTCGTCCTCCGATCCGGATACCCGGTTCGTTAAATCATGGGCGGTGATTCATCGCTTGATCCCGAGTGATGGCCAGGTCTTAGTAGTGCCTGAGGCATGATCAAAAACACAGCGAGCCCCGGCCGGTGACCCCACCAGCCGGGGCTTTGCTTTTTCAGGCGATTTTGTTGCCTGAAACCGCGCCATCATTTCTCACCCTTCCCCTAGCATCGAAGCATCCCCATTTTTGGACATGCGATCGATGCGACAACCACTCAAAACAACGCTGAGACGGCTGGTCAACGTGACCGTGATCGGCCTGTATCTCAACAGCATGACCTTCACAGCCTGGGCCGACGCTGTGACAGCAGGATCTGCGGCCGGTCAATCGGTAGGCCAGCAGGCACTTCAGGTATTCGATGGTGGGGACGCCTCCGTCACGCTTCAGGATCTTTTCCCTGAAACTGGAGACACTGCCTCGCTCGAGAACGTCTACGGCGACGATGTGAAGACGATCGATCTCGGGTTGCGAGCAAATACCCGCCTCCAATCGGAATCGTCCTCTGAGGGAGAGGCATACCGAACCCTGATCGACAGCGGCAACCGCATGTCGGTAGATCTCTCCAACGACCCTATGCTCAATCAGGCTGATCAAGTTCGTTCCCCTGACTTCATGGATGGGTTTAAGCAGAACTTCGCGGACTGCACCTCTACCGAAGTTTTTGAGAACGTGACGAAAAACGCCCATGTTGCCAATTACAAAACATGTGAGCGCGTCGTGGATCAAGGCGGAAACGTTGAGTTCCTGCATGACTACAAGGTAGGTGTAATCGAATACGTTTCCGGGCAGCCAAACTTTCAGTCGTGCGGACCAGGTTGCTTGTACATCTGGGTCGGCACGGTAGGAGACAACTACTGGAGCGGGAACTGCAAAATCTATGAGGAGTACACCCGATTCCGCGTGATAGCCAAGGACGCCATTATTTCAGCTACCGTCGACAGAGCTGTTTTCGACGATTATTTCCAAATCCTTTTCAATGACGAAATGCTTTGGACGCACACACCTGGTGTCTTCCCGCCGGAAACAGCTGGAAGCTGCGAACGCGGAACAAGCTGGAACGTAGCTCCGAACAAGGTGATCACTGACAAGTTCGGCAGCGATGATGACGTGATCACGTTCAAAACCCGCACCTCGGTTACCGGTGGTGGTGAGGGTTACGCCCGCATCAAGATCATCTATGACCCGGCAAAGGCGTTCGTTGATAAAGGCTGGGGCCCAGAAGAGCGCCTGCCAATGTTCGACATGATCAAGGATGGGTTCTGCACCAACGCACAGATGTCGTGCACCTCTATGCCGGCAGTTGATGCTAACGGGTGTACCGAAACCAATGGCGTTCAGATCTGCCGTTCTGACATGCCACCATCCCCGCACCCGAGCATTGATCCTCTTTGCAAGAAGGCCCAGGTAAGCGCCGAGTGCTCCTACTACAAGGGGAATATGGATTGCTACACGGACGCCCAGGGTGTGCAGCGGTGCCCCTCAAATGATGGCGGTAACCTGAATACCTGCACCCAATACGAGCAGAATCCCAGCTGTGGTTTTATCTCTCAAGGCTGTATTGATGGCGCAAAAGGCGAGACAGGCTCGTGCTATGCCTTCGAGGAGGTCTGGGACTGCGGTTATGACACCAGCTACGAAACCATCGTGAACACTGGGGCACAAATCGAATGCCCTGGTGGGGCGCGCTGTATGGGCAGTGAGTGTTTCGACTCGTCGAACACGAAAAGCGGCGATTTTGCCTATGCGGTGGCCATGCTTCAGGTTGCTCAGTTTGCTGAGCACGACTTGGACTGCGGTGGTGATGGTACCGATATCAACCAGGCCAATGACTGCAAGGTGTTCAAAGGCGAGGCTATGGAGTGCAAGAAGGCGCTGGGTGGCTACGTCGACTGCTGTGAAGCCCCAGAAAGCGTGTCCATCTTCGACTATGTGAATCTGACGATGAATACACTGAAGATGACCAGCTCGCTCGAGGCATTGAGCAGGACAGGAAATCTCTTTGCTCCGGGGTACTGGGCTGCGGGTACTGAAGCGGCGATGTCTGTTGGCTCCTCGGTTATCAAGGGCCAGTGGGGCACCATTGTGGATAGCGCCACTGCTGCGTTCCAGAAGGGCTTTGAGGGCGCGGTACAGGAAACCCTGATGAGCGAACTTCAGCAATGGCTCATGCAGCAGGCTTATGACGCGATGGTTGAGATGGGGGCGACGGCTGCGGCCGACGCGGTATTTGCCACCGGAGCAGATGGCGCGGTTACCGGTCTGGGGTCGCAAGCTGCGATGGTTGTGAACATCATCGGCTGGGTGTACATGGTTTACGTGATCGTGGATCTGCTGATCAACATCATCTGGGAATGCGAACAGAAGGAATTCGAGCTGGGTGCAAAAAAAGAAACGCGGCAATGCCACTTCGTTGGCAGCTATTGCGCATCCGAAGCTCTTGGCTCTTGCGTCGAAAAACGAGAAGCCTATTGCTGCTTCGGCTCGGTTGTGGCCCGGATCATTCAAGAGTCAGCCCGTGAGCAACTGGGTTTGGGATGGGGTGACGTGAAGTCACCTACGTGCGAAGGAATTACGCCAGCTCAGATGGCGCAAATGGATTGGTCCCGTGTGGATCTGTCTGAGTGGATCGGTATGCTGAATCTTGCAGGGCGGCTGCCAACCGCGAACACCGTATCGCTTGAGGACGTGACAGGAAGTGGAAGTAGACTTCAGATAACGCAGGGTGAGACGCGGCTCAACACGCTAGACCGGAACTTGCAGAGGCTAGAGGGTTTCGATGTTGACGCGGTGAAGAGAAAAGCTGAGGAAGATATGAGATAAAAAGAAGCCCCGCCAAGTGCGGGGCTTCTTGTATTAATGGCGGCGTTTGCTATTTCCCAATGAAATACATCGCCTGGCCTTTATTGATGATGCGCGCGGGTACAGAGTTCTTTCGCAGCTTCTGGCCTGGGTGATACATGTAGAACCACTCCGGCAGAATTTCGGAAATTTTAGTCATGGCTTCCAAGGTCGTTATGTCGTTCTTTATTCCATCAACTGTGTACTGCTCATTGAGAATGAAGATTGGCCCATATGCCTCGGCGGCATTAATAAAGCTCGGTGGGGGCGTGGCTCTGTCGGCAAATTGCACGGGAGTTTCTTTCACGAAAGCTGCGGGACTATCGTAGGCCTTCCCGTGACCTGACGGATACTTACCTACCAGCGATTTGAGTTTTGAGCGGTTATGAGGAAAGGCTTTGACTCGCGCCTCCTCAATTAGCTTCAAGACCAGGGCAGACGCTTCTTCGGGCGATTTTGCCAGCGTGCTGGGTACCCAAGCGGCAGTCTGGTAGGTGCGAGCTGGATCGCTCGAGCCGCCGAGGAGGAAGAGGCCTACCCCTAGGCCAAGAGCTGCATTGCTGCTGACACCAGGAGGAGGCGACGCATAGCCGCCTGCGGCAACAGCAGCGTCCGCCACACTCGAGCCTCCTGTACTAGGAGTCGCCGTGGTCGGGTCGGATACAACGAATTCTCGGGGAACATCACGCTGACCAGAAATGTTCATGGCAGTCAGAACGTGCATCGCATCAGACCATTTTTCCTTCGGCACATTCTGCGGGTCAGGCAGTTGTACGGTGGGTGCCTTCGGCGAGGAAGAGCACCCGACCAGGAGAGCAATAGCTGCGGCGAGAAGCCCGGTGCGAATCGTTATACTGCGGTTCTTCATGGTGAAACTCCTTTTTTCGATAGCCATAGGTTACCGTCTTCGGCGGCGATCCCAAGCGAAGTCGAACGACCGACTATGTGATCAGGGTGTTTTTTCGTTCTGGATGCGCTGGTAGATCTCTTCGCGGTAGATCTTCACCTCTTTCGGCGCTTCAAACGCCAACCTGACCGTACCGTTCGCAGCCTTTGTGACGATCACCTGTATGTCGTTGCCGAGCCGAATCGACTCCCCTACCTTGCGCTCAATGTGCAGCATTACTGCCTCCTCAGGCTTCAGCCGTGTTCTGGCTGGCCTCATACTTCTCCAGGATCTTCAGCAACGATTCCGCCGCCTTCGAGTCAAGCCGCAACTCATGCTGCGCATCGCCCCCGGACTTGAGTTGATCGCGCAGGCTTCCTGTAAGGCCGCTCAGTGCGCTGAACGCACTCATGGCTTCCTTGGGTGTCACCTTGAACTTGCCAAGCGCCTTGTTGGCGTCTGAGCCCGTTGCGCGGGTACGACCGGAGGCCTTTGCTCCTTCGATCATCCCCAGCAGCTTTGGATATGGGTCTTGCCCAGTTCCTCGCAGCTCCACCAGAACATCAATGACAGGCGACGCTTTAATTGCGCCGTCGCGAACGAGCTGTTTGACGTTCTCCTCGGCGTTGGCGAGAAGCAGCAGTCGCTCAACATGAGTGACGCTCCTGTTCATGCGATCGGCGATTTGGGCTGGAATCCAGTTTTGCCCGGCCAGGCGCTTGTAGCCTTCTCCTCGCTCCAGCGGCAGCAGCTCTTTGCCTTCGCTGGTCTTGATCATCATCACAACAGCGTCGGACTGATTTCCTTTGAACTCGTTGACCATCAGGCCTGGAAGATTTGCACCGCGCCCATCTGCGATGCGAGCGCCAGTGAGGCGATGGTGGCCTTCTCGGATCACGAGGCGAGGGTTGCCGTCGATGATCTTCAGTTCTGCGACGACTGGAGGCACATACAGGCCCTGCTCATAAGACTTGGCGAAGCCTTCGGCATGGTCAGGATCGATGGGCCTCAGATTGAAGCCTTCTTCAATTGCAAACCAGTCAAGCGGTGCAATGTAGATGTTGTTGCGAATCATCTGTTCGTCGCGTGGAACACCAGTTTTCTTCAGGTGTTCGTCCAACTGGCGAAACGATGCAATGCGTGGTAGATCGTTCATGGCGTATCTCCCTGATACGTTTATTGAGGTGTGCTCAGTACATCACTGCTCTGGAATATCCCAAGCACAAGAAAAACCCCGCCGGAGCGGGGTTGGAGTCATCGACTCGTAGGAGGTGAATCCGGGAAGTGACCAAGCCGCTCCTCAAATACGAGCCGGCTATGACCACAATCCCAGAGAGAGAACATCAGCCCTGTGCTCATGTCAGCGGCGATAAAATCCTCTCCGTTTGGAATGAGGGTGTATCCGTTGGCTGAGATGAGATCGAAAACCTCATCCCAGCTACTGGCCCTGCGTAGCGCACGGAAAAGGCCCACCCGACCTTCTAGCTGCTGGGTCATGGCGTCACGAGCGCCCCAAAGCGCACGAGTGCCGCCGGCGTCTAGCCGGTCGGCCCATTCATCCAGCCTATTGAGCACCGATCTCATTGGCCGCGCCCTCAGCAGGGGTATCCAGCTTGTCCTGGTTGGGAGCCTCGTCGCGCATTTTGACCAGCTGCTGCATGGTTTGGAGTAGCACCTGCGTGCTTTGGGCACCCTTCACCAGCAGTTTGTTGCCTGTCAGGTTGTCGACTACGACCGTTGCTGGCGTGCCGGTGACACCCATGTTCGTGCCTTTCTTCACCTGGCCTTCGATCAAGGCCCGGTACTTGCCGCTTTCCATGCACTGACGATAGGCATCAAGGGGAGCACCAACCTCCTGCGCAAGACGCTCTACGTCCTCGACACCTTGGCCATTGAGTTGAGTGCGAGCGAACCATTCGCCAGTAAAGGCCCAGAAGGCTTTGTTGCCGGCAACCTCGCCCACGCACTCAGAGGCGTGAGCTGCCACTTCCGCTGCGGGGTTGTGGAAGGCCAGGGGGTAATGCTGCCATTCCCAGTTAATGCGCCCTTCGGACTTGTCAGCCATCTGCTTTGGCGTGTCATGGAAGCGCTTGCAATAAGGGCATTCCAGGTCAACGAACTCGACCAAGGTGAACTGGGCGTCCTTGCTGCCGTAGATGTGCCGACCTTCAATGGTGGTGTCAGCTGCGCCGCTCCACTTCGAGAGGATTTTCGCTTTCGCTGCGTTGATCTTCTCAACTTCACGATCCTTCAGGGTTTTGTCGACCGCGCCTGGCAACTGCTCCACAAGGGCATTTTGTACCGCGATGTCGGTGTAGCTCTGACCCATGTGGACGGAGACACCGATAGCAACGGCAGAGGTCACGATGGAAACGCCAATGGCTGTAGCGAGAGTGGGATTGAATTTAGGCATGACTGATCACTTATAGGAGGGGGAAAAAGACGGTTTCAGGTGAAGAGGGACATCCTTCGGGGTGCCTTCGACGAGAATGACCCACTCCTCGTAGCTCAACCGTTGAGCCCCTTTGCAGAGCTTGTTCCGGACGGCAATGTAGTCATCGACCGAACCGGCCGCGTTGGCCAAGGTGACGATGCGCTCGCTTGCCGCGGGTTGGCCAAGAGCAAAGGCCTGCGCCACATTTGCAGAGTCAGCACAGTTGGCCTGGAACATGGATGAGGGGACTGCAACGCTATCGTTCGTTGTAAGGCGTGCTTGCAGCTCTGGGTGAAGCTTCCCGGCCGGGGTCTCGAGAACATCGAGGCTGCCAAGAACGGGTTGATAGGTGGGTTTTCGCAATGCTGCACCGCCTCGGCCCGTATGCCCCCAACTGGTGTGGTATTCGCGCATGTCGGGCTCGTAGCTTGCTACCTCGAATGGCGTGCCTGAGGCAGGTGGTTCTGGCTTGTTGGCACAACCCGCTGTGAGCGCCAAGCCAATGGCCAGGCCTAGCGGCAGGAGAGATTTAAGGTGGTGCATGGTTGATCCTCTGAGGCTGGTAAGGATCATTTTCCTCTGTACAGAAAAGGAGATGGCCCGTTTTCAGGACGAAAAAGCGACTGAAAAAACGCCGACAAAAAACCCGCTTGCCATTGGATTCTGCTTGTTGCAGACTTCCTATCACGTCGAGTAGCTCGGCGTTATAAATCCGGATTGCATGCCTTGCAGTCCATCTAGCAGGCCCAGCGCCTCATGGTTGAATCTCAACCATCATGAATTCCCAGATTAAGTCAGCCCACATGTGTGGACTGATTTAGTCATGCGCTTCGTCGCATGGTCGGCTTGTTGGCCGTCTCAAAAGTACAACCAAAAACCCATGAAAAACCAAACCCCAACGGGGCTGCTATTGCCCCCGTATTGGGGTAATGCCGCCCCGTAGTTCTATCTAAATGGAGAAATACTATGGCTCGCGGCGTAAATAAAGTGATCTTGGTTGGCACCTGTGGTCAAGATCCAGAAACTCGCTACTTACCGAACGGTAATGCAGTAACCAATCTCAGCCTTGCAACAAGTGAGCAGTGGACTGACAAGCAAACGGGACAGAAAGTCGAAAAGACCGAATGGCACCGTGTTTCTTTGTTTGGGAAAGTCGCTGAAATCGCTGGTGAGTATCTGCGGAAAGGATCGCAGGTATACATCGAAGGTAAGCTTCAAACACGAGAGTGGGAAAAAGACGGTATCAAACGGTACACCACCGAAATTATCGTCGACATGCAGGGCAGAATGCAGCTCCTGGGTGGTAGGCCAGAGCGCGACAACTCTCAAGGGCAACCCCGTGAGCAGCGTCCGCAACAGCAACAACAACGTCCTAGTCAGTCACCACGCGATCCTGCTCCACAGCATGATCCGCATTATGACAGCTTCGACGACGACATCCCTTTTGCCCCAATTAGCCGTTTGCTTCTAAACATCATCTAATCAGGCAGAAGTCAGTCAAGAATTAACGCACCTTCGGGTGCGTTTTCTTTTTAGAAAGGAAAATGAAATGAGCGATAACTTCCAAAACGCAGTTGCAATTATTGCGAAGCAAGAAGAAAAGTTCATCAAGCTAGTGGAGTCGTCGAAGACTGACGTGATGTTCAAAAATGAGCTGCTGTTTGCATCGCAGGCCATGATGAACAACGACTATCTGTGCAAGTGCGCTACGACTAACCCGCTAAGCCTTAGAAATGCCTTTAGCCAGGTTGCGGCTTACGGATTGACTCTTAATCAATCCCGACAGCTCGCGTACTTGGTGCCCCGAGACGGGCAGGTGGTTTTGGACGTGTCCTGGAGGGGCATGGTCAAGGTCGCTGTGAACGACGGTGCGATCCGTGATTGCATCGTTGAATTGGTCTACTCGAAAGACAAATTCGAGTACAGAGGGAAGCGACAAAGCCCGACCCACACGTTCAACCCTTTCGACAAGAAGGCTGATCGTGGGGAGTTTGTAGGTTGCTACGTCGAAGCTCTTCTGCCTGATGGCCGCGTTCACGTTGAGGCGGTTACCGCTGATGAAATCAATGCTGCTCGCGATGCTTCAGAGCTGTGGAAACGCAAGAAGAAAGGCCCTTGGGTCGACTTCGAAGATTCCATGCGCAAGAAGTCGGCCATCAAGATTGCAAGGAAATACTGGCCTCAGACCGGCTCAAAGCTGGACGGAGTGATTCAGTACCTCAATACAGACGCTGGGGAAGGGTTCTCTTCCAACGATGTACCAGTTGAAGTTGTTGAGCGATATATGGGCGCTGCTGATGTGGTGGAAACTGAGCCGTTGCCGACCTCTAACCAGGTTAATCAGCAGCCAGAACCCACCGTAGACCCCGAACAGGCCGCTAAACCAGAGGTTGCAGATCCTGCCCCGGCAGACGATGTGATTGAAGGTGAAGTTGTCCGTGATGGAAGCCAAGTTCCGCCACCTGCTGATTTACCTGCAAAGGTGATCAAGAAGGTTGCGGAAGTTGTTCGGCGTGCTCGTGATGCCAATAGTTGGGAGCCGGCGTTCGAGTACGTTTCGACGTGGCCTGTAGACGCTCGGGATTACGCTGTAACCCAGTTGAAATCTGCGCAGTACGTTGCTCAGTCGCAAGGCGAGTGACGCAAAAAAACGCTTTGGGGGGCCTTGTTGCATAGGGCGCTTCGAACTGACCACAACCCTGCGGGGCTTTCCCGTAAGGGGAGTGCTCCGTCAGTTCAAAAGGAATCAATCAGATGGCTGACTTGATCGTCTTCATCCTGACCCTGCTGCTGCCGTAAGGCATCTGCAAAAAACTCCCTGACGGGGCATATCGCCCCCAGGGGCGCATTGCCCTCGTCGTTTTTTGAGAAAGGAAAACGATATGGCAACTGCACAACCGAAAGTCACCGTACAGCTCATGCATGACACCGACGCAGAAAACCCGCGCAAGTGGGACAACCTTGCAATGATGGTCTGCGCTCATCGCCGCTACATTCTGGGTGATGAGGATGGAGCTACTGAGGCGCTTGACCTGATCTACGAGCACCTGTCCGAAAGGCAGCTCAACGAGATGGGCTTCGACTCAACTCATGTACCTGACATCCAACAAGCTCTCAAAATGACAGGCAAGGCGATCATTCTGCCGCTGTATCTCTACGATCACAGCGGCATCACGATGAGAACCAAGCCGTTCGCCTGCCCCTGGGACAGTGGGCAAGTGGGCTTTATTTTCGTGAGCAAGGCGAAAGTGTGTGCTGAGCAGGGCTGGAAACGGCTGAACAAGTCACGCACCGAAAAAGTAACCGCCATGCTGGTTGGGGAGGTCGAGGTTTATGACCAGTACCTAACCGGCGATGTGTGGGGCTTCAAGGTGATTGAAGACGGCGAGGAGACAGATAGCTGCTGGGGTTTCTATGGCAGCGATCCGCTTTCTAACGGCGTAGTAGAGCATCTTGCAGGCCAAGCAAAGCAGCTGGTTGAAGCTGGGCAATACCAGCGAATCAACTGAGTAATCGCTATCCCTGAGGGGCACCGCCCCTCAGGGAAGGTGCCTCTTTTTCAGGGCTAAAAATCTGAGAAGGAGATACACCATGCGGACTTACATCCTATCGATGACCATCCTGCATACACAGCAGAAGGCTACCTTCCGTTGTGAAGCAACCACCTTCGGCGAAGCGATCGACAAAGCAGAGAAGGCCCATCCGGGTTTTTTTGCCGTTCTGACCCACTCCCTTCCAGGAGAGCAGAACAATGCGACCGTCAACCGTTGAGGGGCTGAAGGACTCCCTTGCTAGCTGGGGGGAGATGAAAGAAGAGGGTGGTGCGTTCGCGGAATACGCTGACGAAATGATCGAGCAATTTCAGGTGAAGCTCATTCTCCTGGAGTACCTGCTTTGTCAGTTCACTATCCACGGACTTGGCTTGACGCTGAAGCATCGGAGCCGGGATGCCTGGGGTGTTCTTATCCCAGACGCATCTCAGCAAGGGCGCTTTCGGTGGCAGGCGTTTCAACGTGATGGCTTCACCGGCCATTGCACGCATGACACGCCGGAGCTGTGCATTGGCGACATGCTTGACGATGGATACGCACTTCTAGATATGGGGGCGCTTGATCGATTGTCGGGTACCGCTGAATGGCAGCGCGGCATGGAGATCGTCGCAGTGATTCAGGCTTGCAATGCAGGTCAGTTGAGCTTCGAGGATGCCATGCGCAAGCGAGAAGAAATCTACTCCCGCTACGCGAAGGTTGCGTAATCGTGAGCATCACTGGAACACCAGAGAAAGAATATCCCCCAGGGGGCGAAAGCCCTCTGGGGTTTCGCCTTTCCGGGGGTGCCACTTGGGTTTTCGAGCCAGGGTGGTGAACTTGAGAAAAGGAGAAATCAATGAAGACCTTTGAGTCATGCTGCAAGGCATTCCATGCCGTAGAAGCCGCAATCGTCGCTCACCGCAATTCGGAGTTAGGAGTCGAGATCCAAGAAAAAACCATGTTGGGGAAACTCAGCATGTTCATGGATCTGGATAACTGGCCTGAGAACCCTGACCTTCAGGGATTGACGGAAGCAGACGAAAAGCAGCTGCGCGAATGGGGTGTTGTTTACAGTAAGCGGCTCCAGGACTTCCATGCGAAGGCCGAAGAGCTGAGAAAGGAGCGGTATAACGCCGTCTGTAGGGCGTTACGGCTGCTCGGAGAAGAAATTGGCTTGCAGTTCAACTTCTTCACATCAGGCCCACTAGATGAGCGCATAGCGAATGTGCTGAGCCATGCTGACTTGCTACGCAAGACGCTGCTTGACGGGCTCGGCTATGTCGATGTGCTTGATCCAGAAACAAACTTTGCGAAGGGCTTCTACAGCACCACAAAGTTGAAGAAAACCGAGCTGTTCCACGACCTGAAGCTCTGTGCTGAGTTCCGTAACAACGGTGTTCTGCATGCGTATGAGGTAATGGCCAGGCTGGGGTTCCATGAGGGTGTCGACAATGAAAATCGTTGACATCGCGCAGCGGACTCCTGATTGGCACGAGTGGCGAAGGGAAGGCATCAGTGCAACCAGTTGCGCTGTCATCATGGGTGAAAACCCTGATAAAACGCCCCTGGAGCTGTGGAAGGAATTGGTTGGAATTGTCGAGCCAGCTGACTTGTCGGTAATCCCGCAGGTTAGGAGGGGAGTCAAATTCGAACCGCTAGCGCTACAAGCCTTTGAGGATAAGTACGGCAAGATGGCTTTGCCGTTCTGTGCAGAGTCGACCGCATACCCTTTTATTCGGGCATCGTTCGATGGGGTTCTGGATGACAAGTCTCCGGTAGAGATCAAGAATCTCTCCGAAACCAACCATCTGGAGGTGCTGCAACTCAGGGAGCATAGCAAGGCATTTAAGCTGTACCGCTGGCAAGTGATGCACCAGATGATCGTCAGTGGAGCACGGCGCGGTTACCTGTGGTTTTGGTCGCCGAAGCATGAACCCTGCTGTTTGATCGTTGACTGGGATGACCTTCTGGTGAGACGAATCATTCAGGCAGAAGAAATCTTCTGGGGGCTGGTGATGCGCGGTGTGCCGCCTGAGGCCGATCCAAAGCGGGACGTTATTCCGCTGGATAGGCTGGACCTGGCTGCATGGCGTCCGCTAGCAAATGCCAGGAGAGCGAAGGAGAGCAAGATTGCTGAGCTGAAGGCCCAGTTGAAAGTGCTCACCAAGGAAGCAAAAGACCTTGAGGCCGAGATCCTGCCGTTGCTGGGGGAGTTCCGCCGGGCCGATGCTCTGGGTGTGAAAGTCACGAGCTACGAAGTGGCTGGCACTGTGGATTGGAAAGGTGTTGCGCACGAGCTGGAGGCGGTTATTCCGCCCGATGTGATCGCGAGACACCAGACCGGTTCGTCAATGGCTACGCGGGTCTCTGTGGATGCCTCCTACGATGAAAGTAAGGCCAAACCTGAGCCGTTGCCCCGCATACGGCAAAAGGTGGACGCAATAAATGAGACGGTCGAAGAGCCGTCACAGTTTTTCGGAACCTTCTGGTTCTAACCCCTCAGCCCGGCACTTGCCGGGCTTTTTTTCGACCATAAAACTGCCTGAAAACGAAACTCAAGGCGGTATCCCTCACGCATCATTCTCAGCACACAACATGGCCGAGAAGCGTATGCCTCCATTTTCATTCCTGAAACGCCTGTGGCCTCGAAGCGAGCGTGCCCTTACGGACAGCTTCGCGCACCCGGCCGAGCAGATGATTACTCCTGAAATCAAGCGGTACCTGGAGAACCATAACTGGCGAAACCTTCGGTACCCACCTTACCAAGAGGGTTATCCAGGGCTGGTTAGCGGGCAGTGGTTCATGCGCAATTATCAGCACGAGCTGTTCGATCGGATTATTCATTCAGTCGGAATGCCTGCCAGTGACCTCAAGCTCTACGTTGAGCCGATCCTGGTGAATTTCGCCGAATTGGCGCACATGCTGCCGGCGTCGGAGAACCACCATCACTCCGGCCCAGGGGGGTTGCTCCGACATAGCCTTGAGGTCGCCTCGCTCACCCTGGATGGGTGCCTTACGACAGCCTTTGATACAAACGAGACCCCGGCACGGCGAAGCATGCGCCTGCGTCGGTGGTACGTCGCGGGCATCGCGTCAGGGCTGCTACACGACGCAGGGAAGCCTCTCACGGATATTCGCGCCACCGATTTTGAAGGCAACAACCAGTGGATCTACGCGCAGGAAACGCTTCATGACTGGTCTGTGCGCAACAAGTTGACCCGCTATTTCCTGCATTGGAATTCCAATAGGCATGGGAATCACGTTCAGGTCTCTGTAGCGCAAGCAACACGGATCATTCCGCCAGCCGTACAGGCGTGGCTGATTGAAGGTGGCCACGACATCTATGAAGCGCTCCTCGATGCAATTTCCGGGAGCGGAAGCTCGCCTCTGACCGAGTTGGTCAAGTGGGCCGACTCTGCATCCACCAAGCGTGACCTCAATCGAGGCTCGAATAATGGCGGGGGCAATGCAACAGGTGTCCCGGTACCGCGGTTGGTGTCGGATGCAATGCTGCGGTTGCTGAGTGACGGAACCTGGAAGATCAACACGCCTGCCGGCCGCGTATGGGTTGCAACTGATGGCGTCTACATCGCTTGGAACCAGGGTGCCGAGGAGATTGTGAGCATGCTGGTCGGTGATGGGGTTGTGGCCATCCCGCGATCACCTGACACGCTAATTGGTACCTTGGTAGAGCACGGGATAGCAGAGAGAGCCCCAAACGGCGACCTGTACTGGCTGGTTACGCCTCACCTTCTGCGCAAGAACGGCAAAGGCCCGGCGCTGCGCTGCATGAAGCTTGTGAATCCGGACATCCTTTTTCCAACCACACCGATTCCGCCGCCAGTTTCCATCAGCCTTGGGAAGGAGGGAAAGCAGAAGGATGTCATTGCTCCTAACGATACGGCTGGCGCAGCAGCGAACGCGCTGAGTGAGCATCAGGAAGACCTGTTTGGGGCTGATCTGACTGGGGACTCGAGCGGGGATACTGACGCTGATTCGGGGCCTACACCTCCAAAAGAATCCGCATCGTCGAAACCAGCAAGAAAGAAAAAAGCGGCTCCAAGGCAAGCAGCTCCGGTACCAACAACCGCCTCTTCAGGGGTTAGCCTCAAACAAGCGCAGAACCCCGCCGAAGACGCCCCTGTGGGTGTGGAGTCAGAGCCGGCAGGTGACGATACGGCTGTAATTGCTTCCTCCCAACCAGAGGAAGCTGTGGATGCTGAGGAGGAGGAAGAAGCACCTCAGGAGCCTCCTGCCAGCCTTGAGGAAATGCTGCTTTTCTTGAGTCCTCACTCGCCGGCGGCTGAGCCTCAGCAAGAAGAATCACTCCCGCCAGCTGAGGCTGAAATTAGCTCCGATCCCTCTGATGCTGATACGCAGGCTGGATCAGGGCAGGGGGCGCAGGAGCTGTTGCCTCGTCAGGAAAAGATCTCCCTCAACTCCATCATGGGGCAAGGCAAACGCACGCCTAAAACTACGCCTCCGGTGGAATCGAAGAAGCAGAAAGACGGAGAGGTCTGCCGCGTGGCGGAGGAGGTGCCAGGCGCTTCCAGCATCTTGCCAGCCGGTGTCGTCTCGAAGCTTACAGCGCACGAATGCTACCTGCTGGAACAACAACCTGATCTTGCCCAAAAGCTCATCACCGCTACTCAAGACCCCGAGAACGCGGCATTAGCGAGAAACAAGGTATTCGTTCGACTGGGGAAATCCTCCTTCCTTGCTGAGGACATCCACCCGCTCGTCCATGCGGGCTGGCTGTGGCAGGACATTACCGTCGAGGGGCCAGCCCTGACCCGAACCCTACAGTCCCGTGAAGGCTTCATGCTCACGTCCGACTACAGCGTTATTTACTGCAAGTTAGCGGAGCTGGACTGGGTTATTCCTCACATATCCCGGCTTCGCGAGGCCGACATCCCAAGCCTCGAGCAGGCTGTGAAGTCGCTGATCGAGAAGGCCGTACTTGAGGAAATAGGCGGATCACCTGTGCTCAGCCTCACAACCTACATGCTCACGAATGTCGCTGAGCAGTTCGGCATCACGCCAACATCTCTAGAGAACGCGGTGTTCTGCTTCCGCGATGCCGTCAAGGTCGCCAAGCGCAGAAAAATCTTCGTTCGCCCCCTTTACGAGGAGCTTCCCAAAAAATGAGTGAATGGGACTACACCAGTTACTGGCGGAAAAACTACGAGGCGCGGGAAGCAGTTGCGTGGGGTTCGTCCATGCTCGCCGGCACCGCCGTTCAATTGATGACGGAGATGCCGGTAACCCCATACCTGATAACGCTTGGCGTGCAGGCTGGATTTGCGTTAGCGGCCATACCAAGGGCCCTCCGCGTTCATCGGGCAAAAGCCTGTCTCGTTGGAGCAGATCTCTCCTTCATCACCTTGGAGGAGGTGATGGAGCTGGTGAAGAGACACCCACACGAGTTCTATTTCGGCGAGGCTTTCCCTTGGCGACAGCGGCACGGCCAGTACGCATTTGAGCTCCAGGCGATGGATATCGAGGCCATTATCGGCAAGCGTGGCCGCCGCAACGCTGAGGTTAAGGGTACGAAATGGATACACGGGATCGGCATGGATGAGGAGGAGCCATGTCTCCGGCCAGCAGATCAGCGTTCGATTCACCACCTCGTACTGGGCACAACAGGGGCCGGCAAGACCCGCTGGTTCGACCTGGCCATATCCCAGTGTATCGCTCGTGGTGAACCGGTGATCGTGATCGATCCGAAAGGCGATAAAGGCCTAGCCGAAACATGTGAGCGGACATGCAAGGCGATGGGAAAGGCCAGCCTGTTCAAATATTTCCATCCTGCGCACCCCGACAAGTCGGTTCGTCTGTCTTTGACCAAGAACTACGGCCGCGCAACTGAAGTTGCCTCCCGTGTCGCAGTGCTGATGAAAAGCGAAGCCGGCGATCCGTTCCAAGCCTTTGCGCAGATGTCCTTGAACAGCGTGATTCAAGCCATGTTGATCTGCAACATCCTGCCCACCCTTGTCGGCCTCAGGAGAACCCTTGAGGGGGATGTCCCTGGGCTGACTATCAAGGTGGTCATGGCCTTCGGTTCAAAGGTCTTCGGTGAAGATGAATTCGCGAGGATGGCCGAATCAGCAATTCTTTCGGCCAAGGTTCGGAACATCGAAGAAAAGGCGAAGGTATTGCGGAAGGTCTATTACAACGACATCGCGAAGGTGGAAGCCAATACCGATCTGGAAGGCCTGCTCACCATGCTCGAGCACGAGCGATCGCACTTCAGCAAGATGATTGCTGGCCTTCTTCCAATCCTGGTGATGCTTACCTCCGGTGAAATGGGGCCACTGCTTTCCCCGCACACCGACGATGAAGACCCGCGCCGAATCAGTGACCTGAACTCTGTCATCAACGCCGACCAGGTTCTTTACCTGGGCCTCGACTCGCTCGCTGACTCAATGGTGGGCTCAACTATCGGCTCGCTGGCGCTGGCCGATCTGGCATCGACCGCAGGCGAGATCTACAACCACAGGTTGCCCAAGCCGGTGAACATCTTTGTCGACGAGGCTGCTGAGGTTATCAATGACCAGCTCATCCAGCTGCTGAACAAGGGCCGCGGCGCAGGAATAAATCTCTACATCGCAACCCAGACCATCGCCGACTTCAAGGCCCGCATGGGTGACGAAGCCAAAGCCATGCAGGTTCTGGGGAACGCGAACAACATCATCTGCCTCCGCATCCTTGATACCGATACGCAGGAGTTCGTGGCGAAAAAGATGACGCCAACTCGCTACAAATACGTCATGCGTACTCAGGGCAACTCGGCAGGTGAAGGCGGTGTGGTGCAGGGCGGGAATGTTGGGGAGCGCCTTATGCAAGAGGAGGGTGAGCGCTTCCCAACAGCGCTCCTCGGCGAGCTACCAGACCTCGAATATCTCGCAGTGTTTGCGGGCGGCGATATCCGTAAGGGGCGACTGCCCATCCTCACCGGCCCGACTGCCAACTGATTCCGGAGCAAAAAATGACTGTCTCGATTCCACTAGAAATTCAGCGGCTCACTGGCCTGGATGAGGCCTCAACAACTCGACTGCGCACGTTTGACCTGGAATGGCGTTGTGGCACGCAATTCATCTTCAAGATGCTTGAGGCGGGCCATAAACCCGAGGTAATTGGTGCGGCCCTGATTGATGTGCTGGTGGCCTACCAGCGTATGTGTCGCGAGGGCATCAGCGACTTCATTCGGCTCCGGGTGGTGCTCGGCCACATCCTCCAGATCCTCACGAGCTACGGCAACGCCCCTGCACCGGATGATGTTGTCTTGTGGTGCGAAACAACCAATGTCCCGCAACCTATCCGGGAGTTCCTGATCAATGGCTGAGATGCTTGAAGAAAAGTGGCCAAAGGGCGTTATGGCCTCTATAGCGTTCTTCTTCGTCCTGATCCTGATGCTGGCAACCGTTGCGCCGAACAAGCTGGTGGATACGGTAATGCTGAAAGAGCGGAAATGGGGCATCGAACTGCTTGGCGATTCCGACATGGATAAGGTGCTTGAAAAGACCAATCGCTACTACTCGGCACTTGTCATCGACTCCGGGGCAAAAAAGGTTGTCTCCGACATGCTGATGCCTCGAGGCGGCACCGTGGATGCCTTCGAAAAGAACGTGGATTGGTGGTTTCGGTATCTTGAGTCCCGAGGTGAGGCCGTCCAGAAAATCATCTACCAGATGGTTTACCGGATCGTTTTAACGCTTTACTGGCTGCCACTGCTGATCGCGGTTCTGGTGCCGGCCATTTACGCCGGCTGGATGCGCTGGAATGCCAAGCGGCATGGATTCGACTACTCATCACCGTTCTTGAATAACAACGCCGCGATCGTCCTGTCATGGGGCGGAATGCTCATCGTGCTCAGCGTGTTGATGCCTCTACCTTTACCGCCGCTCGTTATCTCAACCTTCATCGTCATCATGCTGCCTGTCGTGCTTTCCGTGCTGATCAGCAACCTGCCAAAGCGCATTTGAATTCTGACCATAAAACCGCCTGAAAACGGAACTTTCAGGCTGCGTTTATCCGCAGAATGCCCCTAACACCACGACAGGCTGACCCTTATGGCAACGAAAACAACACCCTCGAAAACGATCCCTTTTGCTATTGCTATCACAGCCCTTGCCACCGCTCTGGTAGTTGGCTCGTACTACCACTTCACCACCATGAGCCAGCTACAAGGCCAAGTCAAAAGCCTCGAGGGTGAATTGTCTGTTGCGAAAGCACAGGCAGTTGACCCCGCCGCGATCCAAGAGATTGTCGATAACCTCAAACAGCTTCCAGAAGATGATATCCCCGCAGCTCCGGACAACTGGATCTATGGCTCTTCATCTGCTCGGTACACGCTCGTCGAGATGACGGATACGGAATGCCCTTACTGCCGCGATCACTTCCCCCTGCTGAAAGCGCTTATCGAGTCTTCGGCTGGACAAATCAATGCCGCGATTCTCCATGTCCCAGCCCTTGGAGAGGCCTCCCGGCGACAAGCCCTGGCCATCGAGTGTGCTGGTGAGCAAGGTGGCTCAGATGCTGCCTGGAAGTACACCCAGACGGTGTTCGATAAAACCGGTGGCAACGGCAAGGGAGTTTCGGAATCGCTCGTGTCTCTTGCGACCGATCTTGGCCTGGATGGGAAGCGCTTTGCAGCCTGCACAGACTCGAAGCAGGCCATCGAGCGAGTAACTGGCGATCTCGATCAAGCCATTAAGCTGGGCATCCAACAGACCCCTTCGACCCTGCTCCTGGACAACCAGACAGGTATGTCGATGGTCCTCCAAGGTGCTAACGCTAGTCATGAAGGCATCCTCAAAGCGATAGCCAGCCTCAGCAAAGCAGGGGGTGGCAAGTGAGTGAGCCAATCAAAATCCCGGCATACATCGACCAGCCGCCGCACGTGATGTTTTGGCGTTTGGATGAGGTCATGCCGATAGGGATCGGTTTGGTCGCAGGCGTTCTTCTGGCACAGCTGATTCTTTGCACAGTGGTAGGTCTTCTGCTCGCCCGCTTCTATCGGCGCTTCTGCGACAACCGCCCTGACGGCTATCTGCTTCACGCTATTTACTGGCACTGGGGAGCTATTGGCCGGAAGAGTGTGCGATCCATGCCCAATTCCTACGAGAGAGAGTTCGTCTGATGCTTTTTAAGTCGCTTAGCAATTCGTTCGATGGCATGCGGGGAGAAAATCAGTTCTTGCGCATTGCCGTTGCAGGCCTTGTATTGAGCAATCTGCTGGTGTCTTGCTCTGCTCTCAACAAGGATGAAGTGGTCACTGTGATACCGCCTACCCTGACTGAGACCGCCTGGGTCAGTAAAACGCAAAGTTCCGGGGAGTACGCCGACGCATGGGCTCTTTACATCGCAATGATGCTAGGCAACGTTACCCCGCATAATGCCTCTGTCGTAAAAGACGCCCTGGGGCCTATCCTCGACAAGTCGATCTATCAAGATACGATGAAGGTTCTCGATACTCAGATTCATCAGATCCGCCAGGATCGAGTGACCCTGAGCTTCGAGCCGCAGAAAGTGCTCCGCGATAACCTCAACGAGAACAAGTTCTACGTTACTGGTCGCTCCGTAAGCGAAGGGCCGGCGGGCGACAAAAAGCGTAGCAACCGAACCTATGAGTTCGAGCTTATGATCAAAGACTACAAGCCTGTACTGAGTTGGGTTAGTACGAACTCTGGGGATGCTCGAACCCAGGATGTGGTTGATCGCGAGAACAGCAAGGCTGAGAAACAAGCAGAGCGCGAGAAGAGAAAGAATCAGTAGCGCTAAGCTGAGGCGAAAGAAGCCCATGTCAATGTCTTTGGCATGGGTTTTTTGTTGGTATCGCGAGTCCGCGGCTACAAAAAATACCCCTCCGTTTTCAGACGCAAAAGCTGCTTGAAAACGCAACTCAAGCGGCTGAATGGCCTCCAGAATTGACGACATCTCAGAGCAGAGGTCGTCTCGATGTCACTTCCAGTTTCCCTCCATTTCTTCAAGCCAGCTGCGCTCGTAATGGCTATGGCTGCCGTAATGCCTGCTATTGCGCAGGAGCAGATCCAGATTCCAGGCATGAACATGCCAGTTGCAGCCAGCACGCAGCCTCAAGCGTTTGCCAAGCCTACACCTTCTCCTGAGAGCGTTCCTGAACGACAGGAAGATCCTCAGGAGGAAAAGAAACCACGTTTGGTTGCCATTACTCCCGGCTCTGCTGAAAACCCCAGCGTGCCTGCCAGCGTTGTGAAGAAGCCAACACCTGTTCAGCCCGTCGAGTCTCGTCAGGATGTGGTCGTTGCAAGCGGCACAAACACCCTGATTCCGATCAGCAGAGGCCAAATCAACCGTCTGGTTACGCCGTTCGATAACCCTCATATCCAGACGGTAAGTGAGGCTGAAATTTCTACAAGCGGAAACGTCATCTACGTCACGACTCAGGATGAGAAGCCGGTGACCATGTTTGTCACCCCTGAGGACGATGAGTCTGTCGCCATCTCCCTGACGTTGCTGCCTCAAGGCGTGCCTCCCATCCAGGCGAACCTGATCTTGGCAAAAAACGTACAAGGGCTGGCGAGCGGAATGCCAATCACCTCGTCGACGAACTACAGCGGCCAGGCGCGGAAGTGGGAGCGCTCTCAGCCCTATATGGACACTCTTCGCTCCCTGATGCGCGAGATGGCGCTAGGCAAGTTGCCGCGTGGATACAGCTTCGGTGCGCTTACCAGCGGCAACAAGATCCCCGCCTGTGCGCAGCCAAGCCTCAGCTTCGATTTCAGCAAGTCGCAGTTGATCGAGGGCCATGACTTCCGAGTCTTCGTGGCCACCGCCGAGAACGTGTCGGCCAGAACCGTTGAGTTCGATCACGGCTCCTGCACGCACCCTCACCGAGCAGCTGTAAGCGCATGGCCAGATGAGGTGCTTGAACCTGGTCAGAAAACAGAAGTGTTTGTAGTCACGCGGGTTCCGACTGAAGTACCGCAAAGCTCCACTCGTCCAAGCCTGTTGCAGTAAGGGGAACCATCAGTGAAAGCGATTCAGCAATTCCTCGAAAAACTCACGCCCAGAGGCAAGCTGATGCTTGCCATCGGTGGGACGGTTCTGGTCGTCGGTACTATCGTTGGCGTCGCCATGAACGCGGCGAGCCCCGAGCGCAAAGCGCGCGCAGCGGCAAAACCACAGGTAGAGGCCATCCTCACCGATGAAGACCCACGCGCGTTGGGCTTGGACTCCATCGCCAGCCAATTGCGACAGCTACAGGCGCAGCAAAACCGCCTTGAGCGAGTGATGGGACAGAAAGAAAAGGACGTTCAGCTCAAAAATACGCAAGAAAAAGTGAGCGGTCTGGAGCAAGAACTCCAGCTGCTTCAGCAGGAGCTGGCGCGGGTTGGACGCGAAAAGAAAGGCACTGGTGAGGGTGGTGATACCTCGTCGAGTAGTTCGACAGCCACCCAGGCGAGATCCCCTATCCCCCCTCGCGAATCAGCATTCATCAACAAAGCAACAAGCTCGCCAGCAGATCTGACTGACGTTTATTCGAACCTTCCACCTGAGCAACCGGAAGACCCCAAATCACGATCAAGCGAGAAAAAGGAAACGCCTAAGATCCGGGTGATAAAGGGCAAGGAAGACGAGGGGAAGAGCGACAAGCCTGAGGAGCTTTCTGTGACCCTGCCCGCTGGATCGATCCTGTCTGGCGTTTTGGTCACAGGTATGGACGCGCCAACTGGAAAGCAGGCACAGCGCGACCCCTTCCCGAGCCTGATCCGCATCAAGAACGAAGCAATCCTTCCTAACCGCTTCAGGGCTGACTTTCGCGAATGCTTTCTGATCGCTGGCGGCTGGGGTGACCTCAGCTCGGAAAGAGCCTATTTGCGAGCGGAGCGCCTGTCGTGCGTACGCAATGATGGTTCGGTGCTGGAGTCCAGCCTGGAGGCTTACGCAACAGGCGAGGATGGGAAGGCAGGCATCCGCGGCCGTCTAGTCAGCAAGCAGGGCCAAATCCTCGCAAGAAGCCTTATGGCTGGTTTCATGCAGGGGGTCGCAAGCGCGTTCAACGTTCAAAAGGTACCGACAATCAACGTCACTCGCGCAGGCGATAACGGCGACACCGTTGCTCCTGTTTACGAGCAGGCATTCGATAGCAACGCACTTCAGTCGGCCGGTTTCAGCGGGGCTGGCACGGCTCTTGAGCGAATCGCCGACTTCTATCTCGAAATGGCTGAAAGCATCTTCCCTGTTATTGAAATCGACGCAATGCGCGATGTTGACTTTATCGTCAACAAAGGCATGACCGTTAAGTTCAATGCAGCAACTCTCAAAGTCAATGACGTAAACAATTAAGGGAATCATGATGATTAAGCAAATTATCCTTGTATGTGCAATTACTGCATTGACTACTGGCTGCACAAATCTTCTTAACGTAGGCTCAAGTGAGTACGCCTGTAAAGGCATGCCAAATGGCGTTACTTGTATGTCCGCGAAAGATGTGTATTCGGCAACTGAAGGTGATGACTACAAAACCCAACTGAAGCAAGAGCAAGAAGGCGTTGAGGCCGACAGTGGTAAATCAACAGGAACCGGCGCAACTCGCGTGCTTATCGCTGAGGGGTCGGACAACGCTCCAATGCCGATGAGAGCAAGAAATCCTCTTCCGATCCGCTCGCAGGCTGTAGTCATGCGTATTGCAGTTGATCCGTGGGAGGATGAGAAAGGCGATTTGTATGTTCCAGGCTTCATTTATACCGAGGTAGAAGCGCGTCGTTGGGAGATCGGTGCACGAACCCCCCAGGCAACACCAACCTTGCGTCCCCTCACAATCGTTCAACCGCCACAGGCTAATTCTGCCAAGTAGAACATTAAACGAAGTGCCGGCGGTTGAGCAGAAATGCGCCTTGCGAAAGCAGGCGCATTTGGTCGTTTCAAGACCTAACAAAACATACTCTAAGGTTTCGCTTGCCAACGCGAGTTAAAGGAGTTCCACGATGGGTACGACAAAGACCCGAGGGCCATCGTTCCTCAATAAAGTGAGTGGTGCGCTTCTGGGCGCTATCGCTTTGGCCATTGTGCCAATCAATGGTGCGTATGCCGATCTTGTTAAATACGGCTATACGAACATTGCAGGGGTTCAAACCAATACGGAGCCAGGCACAGGGTTTATCAACCCCTCCACTGGCATATCGTTCATGGTAAGCGGTGGTATTGACCGAAAACTGCGCATAGCGGTGACTGCTAACGGTGCCGCCACACCTGTGTTCACTAAGGAAAGTTCAAAGGTTCTTGGTGCGAGCGACGTTATTTCATACAACGGCGAGAACTACTACGCGGAAGAGTTTGTTAGTCCAAAACTACCTGATGGACGATATACCGTAAAAACAGAAATCCTGTCCAGTGCTGGTGCTGTTGTTCAGACTGAGAATGTGCCTCTCGTCATTGATACTGCTGGCCCAGTAACAGGGACATTTGCCCCGCGCCCATATACATGGGGTGATCCCGTTCTTACTGGCGATGTTTGGAAGCTCGGCCTTGCAGCAATCGATGCTTTGACATATTCGAGCTTCGTCCTGGATGGGTTATCTGACCCATCGGGAATTAGCAAGGTCACCGCTAACGTATATCGGGAGTCCGGTGCTCTTTATAAGGCTCACAATGTTCTTTTTTCGGAAGAGAGCAAAACGGCTTCAATTCAGTACAGAACAGATTTCTTTCCTGATTCAGATTTGGATGAGGTATTTGGACTGGAGTTTGTTGTCACTGACAAAGCAGGTAACTCTACGGCCACCAAGCGTCAGAAGGTAATGTTTGACAACATTGCCAACGCGCCAACTGAACCGTTTGGTGTGTATGATCCAAGTGTATCAACTACTCTCGCGCCAGGACTAAAGGGGTTTGTTCCCTATGTCGCCGGATCTTATGTCAAAACTAATCCGATACGGCTTGCATGGAGAATCCCAAAGAGCAACTGGCACACCTACCGGCAAGGAGGTATACGCTTCACAAACAGTTTTGGAGAGAACCAGATTGTTGGCGAGGATTCGGCCTATGTTTACCTTGTCGGGTCGCTTCCATATCGAGCAGAGGACACTAACTACATCAAGTTCTCTAACTATGGCGAGTGGGGCTCACAAGGAACTATCCGTTACGATTTAGTATTGCACCCGTCTGCCCCGAAAACGCCCGTCATAAGCCGTATCGAATATTACTTTAGCGACAAAGGCTGGATGAGCTATTCGAGCAGGGTAGTCTCGCCTCAGGAATTGCCTGTCACGATCACGAAAGTTCGGTATACCGTCGAGGCACGCCCTTTTGATCAAGTGGCTACTCACATGGGCACATGTACTATTCCTGCCGGGCAGACCCAATGCGAAATCGCAGTCACCCGCCAGCTGAGCAAAGGCACATCTGGATATCTTCATGATCAAGGCGTGCTGAAAAGTGCAGACGGCACGTTGAATGCAACTGGCCAATGGGCGGACGTCTGGTGGAACGACCTGTATCTGCCAGTCCTGTCTTATACCTATAACTCTTCGGAGATGATACTGACCCTCAACGTCAGGCAACCGCAGCAAGGCGCGTATCAAAACTATCTTCGTCACAATACGTCATGGCTTGAAAACACTAGCGGAACAGCACTGAGCGTTACCAAAAAACTCACATCGTCATCTGGTGAATATTTTGAATACGAGTTCGATCTGAAAACCCTGCCTGAAGGCTCCCATGATCTGGTTGGTGTTGCTAGCGAAAATCTAGGCGCAATAACAAAGCTACCACTTTTCAAGTTTCAGAGCGATCGGACAAAGCCAGTTGTTACGGTAAGCAAGGGTGTGAGTGATTCTATTGATACACTCGACAAAATCACCTTTACGGTAACTGACAATAAAGACCCCGCACCAAAGATTACATCGATTAGCTTGACTGGGGGGCCGGCTAACGAATCTATTGCTCTTTCGTTCCGCAAGCTCAATGCTACTACCTATGGCCTTGAGTACCCGATCCTATTCCCGTCCTTAACGGCTGGAGAGAGTTATACGCTCAGAGTCAATGCGCAGGACTCACAACAGAACAAGGGTGTTGGCTCAACCACGTTCCTCTACAGCCCTAAGATGGCTGGGATCGTTGGTCATGTAAATGGTCTCGTTAATATCCCTGCGGTGCCAAAAGAGTTCAATCGTAACGATGGCTCTGTGGTGATAAACAGCGAACAGCTAAAGCTTGCGGACGGTACGCCAGTTTCTGGTGTTTATGATCTGCTGGCAACGCTCAGGTCTGACGCAGCAACACCCCTAAAGATTGGCGGTGTTCTCGTCAATCCGGGGGCAACAGTAACGATTAGCCAACTCAACTTCACTAGTACCGGCGGTAAGATATCGCTACCTGTTGTTCCGGTAACTCAGGGAGCTACCGGAAGTAATGGTGTGATCATTTCTACCTCCGCGCCGAATGCTCCTGTGGTGTACGCCGATATCAATACCTGGATGCCCAAGGTCACGCTTGGCATCAACAATAAAAATCCTGTACAGGCAATGACTGACACCACGGTAAAGTTGTCCGCTTCGGCTAGCAGCATTTGCCCTCTAACGACATCTTCCGCGGTGGCAAGGTCTGCCGATCCCATCAAGTCGCCCATCTGCTTGCTTGAGTGGACGAGCATTCCCCGAGGCCTTCAGCAAGTAGAGGTTTCTGGTGCACCGCACCCGGTCACTCAGCTGACAGGGCGAGTCCTCGACGCAGGCCAGCAGAAGGTCGCTTATTCCCTCTATGTATTCAACAAGGGTACGGAAAAGGTACTGCTGAGCAGCGGTGAGGAAATACTGAGCGTCAAAGCTGCGACCGGCTCAACAACCTTCATCCAATCGCTGCATGAGAAAAGTGTTACTCGTGCGATTGAGACTGCATCCGTCACCATGACGCAGCGCTCGGGCCCAACGTGTTCGATCACTGGTGATGACGCAGCGGCAAAGAGTGCTGGCATGAGCGGCGGTGCCTTGAAGTGCTTGATTGAGTTCTCGGTCATCCCGAAAGACCTGAGCATCAAAGCGCTCGATCCTCTTGAGTTGACAGGAGTTTTCACCCGTTCCGGGCTGCATCCGATCCGCTGGACGGCTAGCGTCTACGACACAACCGGGAAAAAGATCACCCTCGAAGAGGGGCAATCGGTCATTCAGGTAATAGAGCCGCCTGTAACAACGAAACTGACGGTCAGCGTCAACGAAAGCTCATCGGTGGACGCAACTCCCGTAGAGGATTTCCCGGCGGCGTGGGAGAAGAAAACCTATTCAGTTCTGTCGAGCCCGTCCCAGGGCTCTGTAGTAGCGACCCCTACCGGGTTCACCTACACCCCGAACACTGGATACGTTGGCCCCGATGAGTTCAGGTACCGCGTGCAGGACGTGTCTGGGATGAAGGCTGAAGCCACCGCGGTTGTGAATGTCGCGAAGTTCAATTACGCCCCTACCTGGACGGGAGTAATCATTCAGGCCCGTGAAGGGCAAGTTAGTGACCAAGTTGATCCTGAGGTGCATGACATCAATCTCTGGGACAGCCATACGTTCAAGATCCTCACGAACCCGACGCACGGGACTGTCCGTGTGTTCTATGGCCGTATGGAGTACACCCCTAATCCGGGTTTCTATGGGGAAGATTCGTTCACTTTCAGCGCCACGGATCAGGAAGGGCTCAGTGTAGAAGGAGAGGGGAAGGTCACTGTTACTCAGTTCAATTTTGCACCAACGGGTATCACCCCTTCGACAGTGAAGATGTACGCAGGAATCGGTGGAACGGCCGATCTGAAAGTGATCGATCCGAACAACTGGGGCTCGCACACCTTGCAAGTCGTCAAACAGCCAGCACATGGCCACGTGACGGTGAAGGGAATGAGCATCACCTATAAGACCGATGGCCAGGCTGAAACCTCAGTACAGATTCGTGCCATTGACCAGGATGGCCTCTATGTCGATCAAGATGTTGTCCTGAAGCTTTTGCCGGCCTGGGAGATGTTCAAAGACCGCGAAGTTCAGCCTACCTCGGTGGCCCCGAGCATCCCGGCCGTGAAGCACCAAATGACGACTCGTTTGGGTGCCTATGCGCTCCGAATTCCCGACCAGGAAGTGATTCAGGCTCTCGGCGGCGAGATCATCGCCATCGTCACGCCTGACTCGAAAGTTGGGGTGACACTGGAGCATCGTGAGCTTTCTCAAGGCACTGGTATGCGTCTGGTACCTACGAAAATGACTGCCGATCTGCTGGAGGCCCGTTTAGGTGGCCTGGATGTTGGGGTCGATGGCCAGGCGCTGGTCTATCTCAGTCGCGCCGATATGACCGGCCCTGTCTATTCCGTGCCGGTAACCGTATGGGCTCCGGAGGGCGTACTGACGGCTGATGCATGGGAGATTCTGCAAGCGTCCGGCCGTGCTCAAATCAGCTTCAGCCCGAGCAATGGGGCATGCAGCATCTTGACCAGCGAAGCTGTCGCGAAGCCGAAAAATGCACTTCAAGATCGTGCTTGCTACGTCACTTGGACGAAAACCCCCGATGAATGGCGCAACGCTAGTACCTTGGCCAATCTGATGATGGATGCCGGCGGGAGTTCTTTGGGAAACCAGACTATCGAGGCTACCGCCTATGTGTTTGACCCTAGCGGCGTGAAGCACAAGATTGCGAGCTTCACTCGTGACTTGAAGATCCTTCCGGTTGCAGATCAGATCCGCTTTGGCCTGAAGCCAGCACCGGCAGAGGCCTATCAGAAGGTGCAGCAACTTTCCTTGTTGCTCCGTCACACGGATGGCCCTGTGTGTGATGCAACGGCGAACGAAGGCGTTGCGAAAAAGACGGCTCAGCAATGGTCGAGCCGCCCATCGTGCCTTATCCGTTGGATGCAGATGCCAGAAGGCATGGCCCAGCAACGCAACACCGTCACGCCACTCGCGGAAGGAACAATGACCCTGCTTGGCGCGAACAACATCTCCTGGAAGGCATCCATGTTTACGCCGAGTGGTCAGGAAATCGATATTGGCTACGGAGAGCACACCGTAAACGTGATCGAGCCGCCGGCAATCGAAATCGATATGCCGGCAAGCAACCTGGTGAAAGAAGGGCTGTATTCGGTCTCACAACTCGGCGGCTATGTTGGTAGCGCATCAGTGACTGCAATCGCAGCTTCCTTGGACGTGGCGATCAATCGGGCGGATGCAGTGATCGAACGGTCTACGATTCCGAGTTACGGTCGTGCCCAGCGGTTTACGCGCTACATCGAGGGGGTCGAGGCTCCCCTGTGGAGCGTAACGCCATACTCCGTTGACGTTGGATACACCGCGTTGCCAGAGATGAGGTCGACCAAAACCGCGTCACTCCTGGCGGTCCCTCACGACAAAATTCTCCCTGTCATTCTCAACGACGAGAGAACTGTCCTGGATACGGTCAGCCTTCCAATCCGCGTGGCCATCAAAGACACCCGCTACATGGAGGATGCATATCGGCTGAGCAGCATGGGCGACTGGGATATTCGCCTGCTTTCGACAACTGCCGGAGTGAATTATGAGCCGATGACAAACTGGGAGCCCATCGACGAGAACGGGGAGGTTGAGTTTGAGATCGATCTACAATCGTTGACGAACAAAGCGGTTCGCATCATTGCTGAAGCGCGTGTTCGCTCCCCTGTGCCGGAATACGAGCTGACTCGGGAGTCGGGTTCGCCAATGGTGCTCTCCGTTCTCAACGGCGAATCTCTCGATGGTTCAATCCAGGCATTGCGGGTTATCGGCCCAGCTCCTCTTCGCAGCAGCTTCTACGCCGTCACCAACGATCGCTACCAGTCAGGAGACCTTGGTGACGTGCGCTGGGAAATGAGCAAGGACGGCGGCGTGACGTGGGAGGACGTTGAAGCCAATGCGAAGCTGCCGCAACGGCTCAGCATGGTCTTTCAGCGGGGTACATATCTGCTGAGGGCAGAGTTGACGAACCGCCATAGCGGCGCGAAATCCATGACCCCTACCGTTGAAGTTATTGCCTATGTCGTGCCCGTTGCCCGCCTTAAAGGCCCAGCAAACGTGTTTATTGGTGATAGCGGTACGTTCACGCTCACTGACCTCAAAGGTAATGCGCTCGATACGACCGGAATGGTTGTGGAATGGTCGGAGGATCGCGGTAAAACCTGGGCCGCTGGGGAGGGCTCCTACCGGCTGAGCCGCAACTCTGCTGATCGTGTGTACCTCACGGCCAGGCTGAAATACTCAGACTCACCAGAGGATAAGCGCGTCTACAAAACCCTCCGCGCAGGCGTTGCGTTTAGACCCGTCCGGCCGCCTCGTGTCCAGATCATCGGGCCGCGCCGTCCTGAGGTAGGAAAGGAAGCTACCTGGGTCGCCAACTTGATGATGCCGTACCCGAAAATGGATATGACAATGGATGGTGAGTTCATCCTGCCTGACGGCACAGTCGTCGACTCCACTGAGGTGAAGTACACCCCAACTCGGGAGGACATGGAGAAAGAAGAGAGCTACATCAGCGTCCGATCTTGGATCAATGGGTATGAGGATCGAGGCGGTTTGGGCCTAACTCAGCACCGTCTTATTTTCTGGTCGTACGACTGGCCTGAGTGGAAGATCAACACCAAATACTCAGCCAAGTATGCGCCGGCAGACTTGACCATGACGGCTCGCTCTCTTGGCTTGTTCCGAGAGTTCGAGGGCTTGACCATCGAGTGGGATATCCCACCTTACGCCGGCCTCGAAATGATCAAGGACTCCAGCCAGACCAGTCGCATCGTTCGACTGACTGAGCCGGGGATCTACACATTCGGTGCTCATATCACCGACTCGCGGGGCAACTACAGCTATGCCGAAACAGAGATGGAGTTTTTGGAGCCAATTCCGTGGGATGTGAAATTGTCCTGGAGTGGGGATAACGACGCGAATCGTGCCCCGCTGGGCGTTCTGATCCGACCATCAATCACCGGCGGGCATCCCAAGGACCAGATACTCAGCAAAACGTTCAGTCTCAACGGGGAGACGCTATCAAGCTCAGGGGACTATGGGCGAGCGACCCTTGAAGAGGAGGGCGTGTATACGGTGAAACTGGATGTTGCCAGCGCAATGGGGCACACAGCAACAGGCCAGGTTGATATCTCGGTGGCAAGGAATAAGCCCCCGGTCTGCAAGCTGGAGCTTGTGGTAGGTCGAACCTCCTGGCTGGCAAAAGCCGTTTGTACTGATGAAGATGGCCGCATGGCCAAAAACCTTTGGTTCATCAATGGTGAGCAGCAGGCTCTCAGCTCAAACAGCATCTCTGTGCCAATGTGGCGTTATCCAGATGGCGAGCCGGTAATTACGCTGGTAGGTATCGATAACTCCGGCGCGGAATCGCCTCCAGTCTCCAACAAGTAAAAGAGAAGGGCCGCATAAAGCGGCCCTTTTTAATTTCCGTCGACAAATGCGCCTGAAAGCGAAACACAGGCTTACGGAAAGCACGAAAAATGTCTCCTGAGCGCAGCCCCTGCGCATGTCAACCTCTAGGAGCAAGACCAATGCACGTCAACAAAGCAACCCTCCAAACGATGGCCATCGCAGCGGCAATGGTGGTCGCCGGTACCGCGCTCGCGGGTACCGGCGGCGATACGTTCGATAGCGTGTGGATTACCTTGACTGAGTGGATGCAAGGTACCCTCGGCCGCATTCTGATCGGTCTGATGATCCTCACCGGCATCGGCGCGGGCGTTCTCCGCCAATCGCTTATGCCGTTCGTTACTGGCGTTGGCGGCGGTGTTGGCCTCTATGCTGCGCCGGATGTTATCGAGTCGGTAATGTCGGCAACTATCCCAGCAGCAGCTGTAGTCACCAACGCTCTCCAAGCCCTGCCTGTAGGCTTCTGATCTCAGTCAGAACGCCTCTCTGAAAGGCCTCTTTTTCCGACGCTAAAACGTCCTGAAAAAGAGGCCTTTTCTTTTCCGGGCCAAATACTCTGGGTGAATCGACTCAGGAGGTAAGCCCATGTTCAAACCAACCCGAACCATTCTTGCGATGACGCTGCTTGCATTGGCTGGCACCGCAGTAGCAGCGAGCCCTGCGGACAAGAACGCAGACAAGGTAGTGATGCTTCCTGCGTCTGCAATGCTGGCGATCGAGAAGAACGGCAAATTCGCCATCATCAGCGATACCGGCCGATTCATCATCCAGGGAACGGTTTATGACGTGTGGGCGAAGAAAGAGTTAAAAACCATCGAGGATGCTCGGATCGCCGCCCACTACATCCCAGTGGATAAGACCAACCTCGGTTTCAAGGATCTCGCCCCCCTCACAGTCGGCAACGGTGAGAAAGCAATCACCATGTTCTCCGACCCTGCTTGTGGTTTCTGCAAAGAGATCATTCAACAAGCCCGCTCATCCCTTCCCGAGGGGTATCGACTCGACGTGCTGATGTTGCCGCTGCTCAGCCAAGAGAGCGCGATTCGCACCAAAGAACTCCTCTGCGCGAAAGACAAGGTTGCTGCGTGGAAAGCCGGCGCTTCCGGCGACATGAAAACTCCTCTCGAACAGCTCCCAACCGCGCAGTGTGATCTCGATGTGATCTCGAAGCGCCGGATGACAGCTCAGTTTCTTGGAGCTCGAAATGTCCCTTTCCTCATTCGTGATGACGGTTTGACCCGAGAAGGCAAGCCTGAAGAAGGCCTGCGCGCCTGGATTGAATCGAATCGCACCCTCTAAGGAATTCAGAAATGCTCAAAGCGCTTATCCGCTCAACACCGCGGCTCTCGAAGCTGATCAACGGCCTCGCCTACGAGCCGAATCTTTACCTGTTCCAGCTGGAAGGGAACCGCCTAGGATTCGCATTCCTGTGTTCCCCGCTCTCAGGCTCAAACGGGGATGAAGGCGACCGCCTGAAGGCTGGTTTGACGGTCGACTGGCCTGAGAAGACAACAATCCAGTTCAGCCTGATTTGCACTGAAAATATCAATGAGATGAAGACGGGATTCCTTCGCCTGCGTCGGGCCTTCCGTGAATCTGGCCGCACTGACCTTCCCGTGGAAACCCAAGCCTTGCTGGAGAAAGTGACGAACGCGCGGGCCGAGTATTTCAGTGACCGAACCATGCGCCCAGTTGATTCAATCTCAGGTGTACGCATTCGTGAACAGAGCCTGGTCGTATCCGTAACAATTCCGATCGCCAATGCGTTGCCTACCCAGACAGAAGCGAACGCGGCGAAGGAGCTTTTCGACGGACTGCGAACCTCGCTGGACAGCTGCAACCTGGCAGCCGTGCCGCTCACCAACGATTCCTACCGTGAAATTTTCTCCTCCATCCTGAACCAAGGGCCATCGGCATCGTGGCGCGAAGATCCGGACATGAAGGCGGACACAGACAAGCCCCTGAATGAGCAGATCCTCGACTACAACCGCAGCCTCGACGTGAAGAAAGACCACCTTCAGATCGGAGATGACTGCTTTGTAAAAACGCTGTCGGCCAAGCGCTTCCCTGATGTCATGTGGCAGGGCGATGCCTCTCAGTACCTCGCTGACATTCTGTCCCAGCGCGGCGGAATCCGGGGTAACTGCATCATCAACATGACCCTGTATTTCCCTCCCCAGCTGGAAACAAAGGACAAGCTGTCGAAGCGCCGCCAATGGGCCATCAACCAGAGCTTCGGCCCGATGGTGCATTTCGTACCCGTTCTACGGAAGACGAAGGAAGCCTATGACACGCTGTTTGAAGATCTCGACAAAGGGCTTCCCAACGTACAGGCGACAATGACCCTCGTGGTATTCGGCCGGAACCGGGAAGACCTCATTCAGGCAGCGTCGAATGCGAAGAGCCATTTTGCCACGCAGGGCTTCAGCCTCATGGAGGACAAGTTCTGTGTGCTGCCCGTGTTCGTGAACTCCCTGCCTATGTGTGCCGACCCGGATGCGATGAGGGAGCTGTTCCGGTTCAAGACATTGAGCCTCACCCAGGCATTACCTTTGCTGCCGATTTATGGCGATTGGAAGGGCACTGGAACCCAGGTGGCCCCGTTCATTTCCCGAAACGGTCAGCCGGTTAGCTTCAACCTCTTTGACTCCGACACCAATTACAACGCGATGATCGCGGCCCAGTCGGGCTCCGGTAAGTCGTTTGCGACCAACTATCTCATCACGTCGTATCTGAGCATTGGAGCGAAGGTGTGGGTCATCGACGTGGGCCTGTCCTACCTAAAGCTATCTGAGGCGTACAAGGGCGACTTTGCACGCTTTGACCAGGAGTCGAATCTCTGTCTCAACCCCTTCGAGCTGATTGAGGACTACAGCGAGGAGGAGGATGTCCTGGTTGGGCTGCTCTCTGCCATGGCTGCCCCAACCGTGCCCCTGATCGACTTCCAAACTGCCGGGCTAAAAAGGCACCTCACACAATGCTGGGAAGAGCTGGGCAAGACGATGATCGTCGACAACATCGCCGATTCTCTACTTGGCGACCCAGATCCGCGTATTCAAGACATTGGCCATCAGCTCTTCGCATTCACCTCGAAGGGGCAGTACGGCCGTTTCTTTAACGGGAAGAACAATCTCAACTTCAAGAATCCCTTCACCGTACTCGAGCTTGAGGAACTGAAGGGCCGCCAACACCTTCAGCAAGTGGTGCTCCTTCAGCTGATCTACCAAATCCAGCAGGACATGTACCTCGGTGAGCGTGACCGCCCGAAAATTGTGATCATCGATGAAGCCTGGTCGCTGCTCTCCCAGGGCAACGTTGGTGAATTCATTGAGCACGGTTACCGGCGATTCCGGAAATATGGGGGTAGTGCCATCGTCATTACCCAGGGGGTCAACGACCTCTATCAGAACAAAGTCGGACAGGCCATTGCTGAAAACTCCGCGTTCACCCTCCTACTCGGTCAAAAGGCCGAAGCTATTGATGCTATCCAGGAAAACAAGCGTCTGCCGCTGGGAGAGGGTGGCTATCGAATCCTGAAGACTGTTAAGTCGTACAAGGGGCATTACTCCGAGATCTTCATGCTCACCCCCCGCGGGGCCGGTATCGTGCGCCTCACGGTGGACCCATATTCGATCCTCCTCTACTCGACCGCACCTGAAGATGTGCAGGCGATCCGAAATTACACGCTCACTGGCGTTCCGCAGGATGAGGCAATTCTGCGCGTGCTCCGTGACCGAGGTGTCGAGTACAGCTCTAATCCGGCGGAAGTCGCGTAATGGCGTTGTCGAACCCCTTCAGCATTGAGGCCAAGGTGCGAAGGGCAATGGCGAAGGTTGAGCGAGATCGAGCTCCAAAGCGACTCTCGGCAGCCTTTCTCGGCAAAGGCCTACTCTTTTCCGCAGTGGTTGCCGGCAGCGTTGTGCTGCTGGCATCCCGTTATTCGATCGCTATCGCTAGCCAGGACTCCCTATGCCTGCCCCCTTACAGGCTATGGATCATCGATAAAAAGCAGGATGACCTGGTGCGAGGGGAAATCTATGCCTTTCACTCCAAAGGTCTGAGTCCGATTTTTGCTGACGGCACGATCATCGTGAAGGTGCTCGAGGGGATGCCTGGCGATCGCGCCAAGGTCACGCTTGATGAGACAACCATCAATGGCGTGTCCGTGGGCAAAGGGCTTCAGGTAGCCAACCAGCACGGGATTGATCCCCAGAAATACGTTCGGGAAGGGGAAATAGGCGAGGGCCGTTACTGGTTCTTCGGCCGCACGCCAGATTCTTTCGACTCCCGCTACTGGGGCTCAGCGTCGACGGACCAAATCATCGGGAAGGCGTATCCAATATGGTGAAAAAGCAACTAGCCATGTGCATTGGGCTGGCCTTCGGCTGCACGATGGCCATCGCCGGCGATGACCTTGGCATTCGCAAGTACGACATCAATGAATTCGATCCGGCGCTCCTCGAGCAGGTCAGGGAAATCAGCCGAAATGCGAAAGCGGCACGCGATGAAGTAAGCGGCCGCGATGACATGAGTTGGGTGGGTGAGATGGCCGAAAAGGCGATCGCTCAAGGCAGTGATGAGGAGTCCCTGCAGAACGAGTCAGCACTCGCCAGCGCAGATGGCTCAGATCGCGAGAAAAAACATCCCCTGGGCGATGGAAACCGCACTCTAATATTCGTGTCGTGGTCGATGGGAGCCACTGCCCTCAAAGACATACTGCTGTCCTTTGACGGACTGCCTGGTGTTGGCATCGTTTTTCGAGGCATCCCTGATGGTATGTCGATGAGCGATGCTGTGACCAAAATGCACCTCCTCACGCAAGAGACGCAAAGCACTGTGAGTGTTCTGCTCGATCCTCTCGCATTCCAGCGTCATAGCGTTTCAGCCGTCCCCACCGTCGCTCTCGAAGCACCGAATGATGCATTGATCGCTAAAGCTGCTGGTTCGTCCTCTGTCAGCTATATCGAGGGGGCCGTTAAGGATGGTAAGCGTGGGGATCTAGGCACTATTGGCACTACACAGGAAATCATCGAGCCAGACCTCATGGAGGTTGCGAAACAGCGCATCGCAGAGCTGGACACCGACGCCATGAAGAAGCGAGCGATCGCTCGATTTTGGGATAACCACAAAGGGCACCCATTGCCGCCGGTAACGGAGAGTGCGACACGTCTCGTCGACGCATCTGTCATCGTTCCTAATGACATCCTCGACAGCCAAGGAAGGGTTGTTCAGAAGGCGGGGAGGATCAATCCACTCGACATGATGCCGTTTGACCAGAAACTGGTCGTGATTGATCCGACGCAGCCTTGGCAGGTTGCCCTGGCCAGGCGTGAATATGCAGACCATGGGGCAAATCTGACCGTCACGGTGATGGCGACTCAGATTCCCACTGCCTCTGGTTGGGATCTGTTCAACAGCGTTCAAGACAGCCTGGATGCGCCCTTGTACCTGCTGCCGCCTGACATGGCGGAGCGCTTCCAAATCCTTCGAGCCCCATCTGTCGTAACAGCCGACACCAAAAACTTTATCGTCCGCGAGGTTGCTCAAACAGCCTTCGAGGAGGCCAATCATGAGCATCAATAAGGTAATAACCGCCGCAATTCTGGTGATTGCAGGCATGTTTTCCCTGCCAGGGGTAGCGGCTGAGGCGTCCTCTTCCGGAGAGGTGATGTGTGAGGACTCTGGCCTTTTTGGTCCGAAGCTGTTCACCGACATCTGCTGGGCGTGCCTTTTCCCAATTCGTGTTTCTGGTGTGCAAATAACCCCCGGCACAGCCCCCGCGAAGGCTACAAAAATGGTCTTCTGCATCTGCCAGCAAGGCTCGTCCTCGATCTACAAGCCCGGAATCATCACGGCAATGTGGGAGCCAGCACGGATGGTTGAAACTGTCCGTAAGCCCGGCTGCTCGCCAACCCTAGGTGGTGTAACGCTGCCGCTTGGCAACAAGCGCAGCTATGGCCGGCTTCGGCAGGACAACAGCACCCAGACAGGTCAGGCTGCCGGTTCGTTCTACCACGCCCATCTGTATGCATTCCCGCTACTTCAGATCCTCGATCTCTACACGCCTACCAAATGCAACCCGGACGGTTATCTCGACCTCGATATCATCTCTTTCACTGAGATCGACCCGACTTGGAACAACGGCACGTTGGCTTTCTTCCAGCACCCTGAGTCCGCGGCCGTAGCAAATCCAATTGCCATTGCGGCCTGTGCTGCCGAATCCGCCCTGGTAACCGCCCGGAAGGAGCCTCTGGAGTCGCTTTGGTGGTGTACCGGGACGTGGGGGAGCATCTATCCGTTTGCCGGCGTAACAGTGGCGCAAGATGCAAACCGGACGACAGCATTGCTGGCTGCGCGAGTGATCGCTCAGCAACACCGCAGGGGCCTCGCTCGTCGCACTATGGGCGATGAAAACGTGTGCAAGGCGGGTATCTACCCGACGATTCCGAAAAGCCAGTACAAAGTGACCCAGTTTTGGCCAAAGTCGCAGAACAGCAGAGCAATGTGGCTCGGAGAACCGCCGCAGACTTGGGAGGGTGGGCCTAGTCGGCATGTTCCAGGTACAGGGAACGATGCCATGTACATGTTCTGGCGATGGACAGATTGCTGCTCGAAGCTCTAATGGAGAATCCGCCCGTAAGGGCGGATTTGCGATGGTATGAATGACTTTCTAATGCTGTACCTACCCCCGGTTTTTATTCTGGGGATTCTCGCGGGCATCGCCCACGTTCGTCTACTTGAATTCCCGGCCTACCGAGGGTGGTGGGGTGAGTACAAGGTGAACTTCATGCTCCGCCTATGCCTCAGTGGCGAATACAAAGTGTTCGCCAACGCGATCTATCGCGGCAAGACAAGGGGAGAGTCGACACAGGTTGACCACATTATCGTGTCGCGCTACGGGATCTTTGTCCTGGAAACGAAGTGTTTCAAGGGAAAGATCATTACCTACCCAGAAGCCCCCGAGAGCTGGTTGCAGATCGTCGGCCGAAGGAAATATCGCGTGCAAAACCCGCTGATGCAGAACTATGCACACGTGAAGGCAGTTCAGAAGGTCACCGGAGTCCACTCTCAGAAAATCCACAGCTACGCAGTGATGGCAGGGCAGGCCAGCTTCACTTATGGAATGCCTGAGCGGGTCTACAGCATTTGGGGCGTGATTCGTAAAATCCAGTCCTACAAAGCCCCGGTTTTTACTCGGGGCCATGTGGTGTCAATTTGCCGGGCGCTGAGCGAGCGCAGAATCAAGGGAGGGTATTGGGCTGCAAGACGGCATGTCGAAAAGCTGAAGCGCCGAGGCGAGGATGGATCTACAACGTGCCATGAAGATAGACCCCGAGAGGAACACCTATCGCCACCCCAACAAGAACAGCAGCAGTGACAGAGATGATTGCGACCGTATCCCAAAATACTGCCTCTGGTGGCGCTTCAAGCGATTCGTGGGTGGCCAGCTCTTCTGCCCACAGTGGGATGGCTTCGCGGGGAGGAGGCTGATCCGTCGCTTGTATGCGTCTTCTACTGGTTCTTGCCGGTGTTGACGTAAGATCATCAAGCATAATGACTCTCCTAAGTAAAACGCCCCGCAATGCGGGGCGTTTTCATTACTGGCGCGATCAAGCAACGGCTTCTTCAGGAAGCGAGTCGAGAGCGTCGGCATTGCCATCAGGCTCAATGTGACCCGCAGCCTCGCGCTCCTCCTTCTCAGCGCTCACTTTGGCTTCAGCCTTCTCAATATCTTCCTGGAGCTCTGCAACCTTGCTGGCGTATGCCTTTGCTCGCGCGCTCTGACCGAGGCCAACGAGTGAGCGGATCAGCCGGGCCATTTGGTTGCTCTTGTTTGCACGAAATTCCTCAGCTTCCGAGCTATCGATTTTCTCATGCAGCCAGGCGGTATCGACCTGGATAATCAGATGGTCAAATGCCTGAAGCAGGCTGCTCATCCGCTTGATTTCTGGGCTGGTGATTTCGAATTCACGAGTCAGTGGGGAGCTGTACCCTGCAAGCTCTTTGATTCCCAAGCTCTTCAAAAGCGTGTCCATCCGCTCAGACTCGTCACGCACGGCTACTTCCATGCGCTCGATTTTCTTCGAGACCGCATCAACCACCGCTTTGTGATCAAAGGTCTTGAGGTTTTTCGCCAGCTTGCGGGACGTAACGTCGATGATAAAAAGGGCCGTCATGAGGCTATCGAAACGGTTGCCGGCGAAGAACTTGGCCTGCTCCGTGTTCAGTACCATTTTTCCTTTGAGGGATGGCTTGGAGTATTGGTATTTCGTAGGTTGTGGTTGAGCGGTCGCCATTAGCGGTTTCTCCGGATGTTGGTGGCCAGCCTATTGCACCAGCTTGCGGAGCCTCTGGATTTCGATTTCACGCACGAATAGCGTCGGAATTTGAGGTGCGTTTTTCTGGTTGACGACAGAGTGAAATGGCGGCGAGAATTGCGGCACTCATCGGCCAAGGTCGATTAAGAATTTGCCTCCTGGAGGCCATTGACCCTAAGTGACAGCATGCTGCTGCCACTGGTACCCAAGACGTGTATGCGTCTGGGAGAAAGCCAAGCTGAGCTTATCAGCTAAAAAACCAAGCCTGCGTTCGCGTAGTGCCGATCAAAAAAGGAAGCCATAGGGCTTCCTTTTTTTGTGTCAAAAAAACCCTGACGGGGAACTCCCGTTAGGGCGTTCTCCGTTCTTAAAAAATGGAGAACTGAAAAATGGCATCTACAACCCTCAAAGTTAAAGTGCTGACCGCGTTTGGCTTCCTCGTTGCGATGTTGGGAGCTGTATACGCACCGCAGTTTGCAGAGCAGATTTTGCCCTTCGCATTCTGTGTGTTCCTCGCTGTGGTACTTCTGAACGCTGAGCAGATCCTGCTGGGTGTTTCTCGGTATCTGCGCAGCTGCCTGAAGGCCTCGTACCCTCAGGCAACTAAGACCTCTCAAGTCGCAGCCAACGCCAGTTGGTGTGACAGCATCGATTATGACAACTACTACATTCCCTCCTACCTGCGTCGCCAGGGAGAAGAGCAATGATCCGTGTTGACTTCGATGTTCCTAGCTACCTCCGACTGCAACAAGGCCTTTGCATTGTCTCTGACCGCCTCGCGCACAAGCTGCCCGAGCCGGAGCATCAGGAAACGACGCAGCCTCTCGAAACTGTTGTGATCAACAAGCTGTATCGGCCGCAAGATCGCAAACAGGTTGCACCGATCGAGAATCAACAGCCGGACGAGATCAAGGGAGAGTTCATCCCTCGCGATTCACAACCCGAGCGCCAAGAAAAAGCGTCAGCAGTCGAATCCGCCGAAGGCGGTGATGACCATGGCGCGCGTGCTACTGAGATCAACTTTCAGGGTGTGGCTGGCAAGTCCGTGACCGGTGAATACCGCGGGTCTGGATTTGCGCCGTATCGGTTCCGCAAGAAGAACGGAAACTCGTTCTTTCTTCGGATCGGTGAGCACCTGGTTTGGGGGATTGAGCTTAGCGCTCAGCTCCGCCAGTCCGGCGCGCAACAAGGTGACGTTATCTCGCTGACCTTCCTCGGGAAAACCCCCGTGAAAGTGCTCAAAGAGGTCGATGTCAACGGCAAGAAAGAACAGGACTGGGTTGATACCTACCGCAACTCCTGGGAAATCAAGATCGTGTAATAGCCAGCAAATGCGCCCTTCGGGGCGCATCTCAACCAAACGGAGGTACCCATGTCCAAAGACTCAGAAGGCAATTACGCCCCAGAGAAGCAAGATGTGCTGGTAGCCGCTGATGGCCGCTGGCATGACATATACGCAAGCCTCGCATCTTCATTGGTGCCGGCTCACAAAAAAGCAGGGCGTGGGGTTCCATGTCCGGTGCATGGTGGGGAAGACGGTTTTAAGATTTTCCGTAAGACGGCAGGCTCGTCGAGCGGCGGGATCTGCCGTACCTGCGGGGTCAAGGCTGATGGCATAGCCTTGCTGATGTGGGTCAACCGCTGGAGCTTTCACCATGCTTTACAGGAGGTTGGAGCATTGCTCCGGGTCAAAGACCCGTATGGACGCACCGCTGATGGATTTATCCCAAGCGTTGTAATCCGTAAGGAGCGAGCCCCAGCAAAACCAGAGGTTTCAGACGATTGGCTGCGTGAAGCTATGCGCAACCTGTGGAAGGGAACCGTTCCTCTCACAGACCCATCAGCGGAACCAGCAAGGCTCTATCTTCGCTCCCGAGGCATTCTTGCTTGGGACCGACCAGAGCTGAGCCGCTACGTTCGCTTTCATCCGGAATTGACCTACAAGGACAAAGCCGGCAAGCGTTCTAAGCATCCAGGGATAGTGTGTACGCTTATCGATCCTGAAGGCCAGGCTGTGACCATCAACCGTCACTATCTGACAATGAAGGGTGAGAAAGCTGATCTCGCTGAGCCGAAAAAAATGTTTCCAATCCCCAGCAACCGCAAGCTTCCCGGTTGTGCGGTGCCAACATCGCATCCAGGAGAAGTCTTGGATGTATGTGAAGGATTGGAAACAGCTCTGTCGGTGGAAACAGCCATGGGTATACCCGTATGGCCCTTGGTGAATTCCTACCTTTTGGAGAGCTTCGTACCACCAGCCTGCACCAAAGCAGTCCGAATCTGGGCTGACAAGGACCGCAAGGAGGGCGGCCAGAAAGCGGCATTCGCTTTAAAAAAACGTCTGTGGGAAATGGGGATCAAGGCGCAAATAATGTTGCCGGACATGCCCATCCCTGACGGCTCCAAAGGTGTCGATTGGAATGATGTTCTTCGTGAACGTGGTTCTCTCGGCTTCCTCGGCCACGAGGTCTATCGCGCACAGCGATAGGCCTCTGGCCTTCTCGACTCTCCTCTCTTTTTCCGACCGTAAAAGCGCCTGAAAACGCGCCCCCTCCTGTTGGCCAACGCTCACAATTCGAGCATCCCCATCTTGGCCAGACGGACTCATGACGCCCCTAAAATTCCCCATCTTGTTGCTTGCTGCCGCTATAAGCAGCATTTCTCTTGCGGGAGAGACCAAGCCCGCCGAGTCAAAAACGCCCCAGGTTGCTGGTTCTTCGTTCTATCAGGACAAAGAACGCGGCTGGTTCTGGTACGAAGATCCGCCTCCTGAACAGGAACCCCAGAAAACTGAGCCCGCGCCGGTTCCAGCGGCCCCACCACCTGCCGAAACGGAAGCCTCCGAGCCGCCCGCGCCCGAGTTGCCACCGACTGGCAGCGTGGCGTGGATTCGGGAAATGCTTCCGAAGCTGCGTGATGCAGCCATGGATAACCCCACGAAGGAGAATGTGAGTGCGTACTTCTGGGCTCAGCGAATCATGCTCGACAAGGCCGAGCGATTCTCGCGTCACTCCGTCGAGGTAATCCGTAATGACCCCTTCCTCGACGAGGATATGCGTTATCCCGCCTCCAACGCCGCCTCCGACGCTCTAGCGACGGCGGCCGGCAAGCAGAAAGAAACCCTGCTGAAGCTCATCGCTGGCAGCTCTGCGCTGATGTTCTTCTACAACGGTAACGACTGCATTCTTTGCGAACAGGCCCTGGCAGCGGTCTCTGCACTCGAGTTCAGGTACGGGTTTACTGTCATGCCCGTCTCTATGGATGGGGCACCCCTTCCTGGCGGCAAATACCCAAACACGCAGTACGACACTGGGCTCGCAGAGCAGCTTGGCATCATCACCTCGCCGGCGCTGGCCCTGGTCATCCCTCCGAATGACGTGAAGATCGTCAGCTTCAGCACCGTTTCAATGGAGACGGCAACCACTCGGATTCTAATGGCGGCGAATGAAGCGGGGCTTATTTCCGATCAGGAATACAACGCCACATCCCGCCTTAACACCATGGGTTTGATCGACGCCACAAAATTGGCTGACGCCCCGCCCGATGCAACCAAAAACCCTAACGAATTCGTGAATCGGATGCGCGATGAAGCTCGTCGTGCCTTTCAAAAAGACAACGGAGGTGCCCAGTGAAAATCAAACCGATCGCCCTTGCTGTAGCGCTGATGGTGCCCTTCGGGGCTCACGCGAACATTCAACAGCAGGTCAATGAAATGTTCAGCGGCATGATCAACGTCACCAGTCCAGGGGCATATAAAACAGCCACACGCGGCGTTATTACCGGCGGGTCCGTTGTCCTTCGGAATCGGATATCCACCGCCAACCTCATCAGCATTACCCCGCCAAGCGCAAAGGGTGGATGCGGGGGGATCAACCTTTACAGCGGCTCGTTCTCCTTTATCAACGGCGAAGAGTTTGTAGCGCTCATGAGGAATGTGGCGTCGAACGCGGCTGGCATTGTTTCGGGCTTTGCCTTTGAGTTGGCCCTCGATGCGATGGACGCTCAGACAGGTGGTGTGATCCGCAACCTGGCCAACAAGATCCAGGCGCTCAATCAAATGTTTTCCAACAGCTGCCAGCTGGCGAGTGGGTTGGTTACGAATGCCAAAAAGGCATACGAAGAAAGCACCGACTTCAAATCCGCGATGACGGCCTTCGGGTCGAACGTCTCATCTGACTTCTTTACCGCGAAATCCACCAAAGAAGACTCACCAGCCAACCGGATTGCTGCCTCTGGTAAGGCCGTTCAATGTGAGAACACAGGGAATGTTCTGTGGTGCGCCATGATGAAGTCTGGCCTCCAGTCGCAGATCCTATTCGGCAGCGACGAAAACGCGGAATTCATCATGTCGATGGTCGGCAGCTACAACGTGTCGCTCACCAACGACGCCAGCGGGGGGAAAAACTTCGCTGCGCATCCCATGCCGAAGCTGATCACCGGCGAAGGTCTGAAGATTCTTGTTGAGGGCTCGGCCAACCTTGATGTCAAGGTCTACCAGTGCGACCAGGATGACCCGGACTGCTCAGACCCGAACATCCGAACTCTCACCAGCTTCAAGGGCCTCGAGACTCGAATCCTAGAGGATCTTCAAAACAACGGAATCCTTGAGCGTTTTGCGAACGGCACTGCAACCGCTGCTGACGGAAACCGGATTGCATACCTCGCATCAAGCCGAGTAGGGGTGAATTTGATGAAGATCACCCAGAAGGCAGGGGCTCAATCCGGTTATGACTATCTGAACCAGTTCGCCAAGAAAATTGCTGCTGATGCTTCGATGAGCCTGATTTATCAGCTGCTTGGGCATACAGAGAAAGGCCTGACCAGCCTGAATATGGCGGATGCAGGGAAGGTGATTGAGGACCTGCGGGCTACCAAGGGTGAGCTCATGGATGAATACCGCTCGTACATCGAGGAAGCAATGCAAGGCAAAGATGCCGATGGCCAAGCCGAGAAAATGCTCCAGATGGCCCCTGTGTTTGATAATGGAACCCTGCCACAGGGAACCATCAACGATAACGCAGGCGCGTAACGGAGATATCCATGGACTTCACTATCTACACGACAGGCAGCGCCGAGTTCCTTGAGATCATGCTCAATGCCTGCGCAATGATCACAGGCAGCGGTGACGCAGAAGACCTTGCCCGTATTGGCGCGCTGATAGGCTTATTTCTGTTGGCGTTCCAAGCTGTTTTCAATAACCAGGCCATTACCTTCGGAAAGGCGGGCCTTGTGCTCGTCCTTTACATGATGTTCTACGGCCCTACAGCCACCACTGTTATCGAGGATACGGTGTCGTCGCAGGTGCGGGTGGTGGACAACGTGCCTCTTGGCCCTGCCTTTGTCGGCTCAGTCATCTCAACGGTGGCCTACGGCATTACAAAAACCGCGGAGCAGGCATTTTCTACTCCAAGCATGACCGACTACGGGCTGTTCTCGAGTCTGAGCACATTGTCGAAAGTGCGCGACGCTCTTCGGAACCCGATGGCACTGGACGGCTTCCAAAACTACCGAAAAGCGGACGGGTGGGATCTGCCCCGATCGGTGAACGAGTACATGACATTCTGTTCACTGAACCCCGTGGCGCTGAGAACGGATAAGACCTTGACCGACCTGTACCGATCGCCTGGCTGGGCGGAGGTGCTGTCAAACCAGAACTCATCGATGTTCATCTACGTCTATGACGGTACCGCCGGCACCATGAAAAGCTGTGCAGAGGCGCGGTCGTTTCTCAACGCCCATTTGCAGAACGTCTATACAGACGTGCTAGAGGACATTCTCCAGAAAGGGTTCAGCGAAGAGGCCAAGACCAACCGCATGACCAGCGGTATCCAGGTTCAAGCCGCTACTGACCAAGCTATTCAGAGCCTCGCACTGAGTAGCAAGTCGGCTCAGGACTACGTTTTGACTTCGCTAATTGCGCCGATTTTCAACGATTCCCGTGTCGATGCCATGAACCATTGGCAAGAGCAAAGAGCCGCAATGGCTCTTCGCGAATCGCTCAACCAGCAAGAAATTCAATGGGCGGGGAAGGGCGACAGCTTCAAACACTACATGAGACCGATGATCGCCTTCTTCGAGGGCATGCTCTATGCGATGACGCCGTTCATGGCCTTTGCTTTGCTCCTGGGTGGGCCTGGCCTTTCTATCCTCGGCAAGTATCTCGTGTTGCCGCTGGCGGTGGGTTTGTGGATGCCGCTGTTGAGTATCGTGAATGCTTTTACCCTCTGGTATGCAGGCTCCCAGATGGAAGCCGTATTCAACGGCTACGACCCCACAGGTTCTGGTTTCGCAATGCTCCAACTCATGGACATAGACAAAGCCATCGGCAAGGCACTGGGTATTGGCGGTCTGCTTGCGGCGTCCGTGCCTCCATTGGCACTGTTCATCGTTTCCGGCTCTGCCATGGTTGCCAACAGCGTCATGAGCCAAATGACGGCAGGCGACAAATTCAAGTCCGAAGACGTGAATCCTCGGGCCCAGGATAGCGCACCTGTTCTCAGTCAAAATGCCTCGTTTACTTCCGACCAGGTAAGCTCCGGGGTGAGCAGAACGGGATCGCCGCAGCTTGCTGAGACGATAACCGGCGACCAAGCTGCGAGTGCAGTCCTTCAGAGCGCCCAAACCGCCTCGCAAACGGCCACGAGCCAGTACCAGAGCAACCTCTCAGCGGCAGGCCAGCAACTAGCCTCGACGAGTACGGGGCGCGAAGCGATGACGCAAATGGGCGAAAGCATCAAAGCTAGCGATGCTCTCAAGCAAAGCTCTTCCTATAACCAGGCAGTTGAGAATCTTCGAAGCAGTGGTTTCTCTGAGTCGTCGATAAACATGGCAACCGCAGCCTCAGCGCTTGGTGGGCAAGCCGGCCTGAAAGGCATCATGGCCAACCTCAAAACCAGTGATGGCAAGTCGCTTTCCGAAATGAGCGGCACAGAGCGTCGAACTGCCGAAAAATCTCTCTCGCAGTTAAGTTCTTCCGTGGAGAGCGCTAACACCCGTGACCTGACATTTGCCACCGGTGATGCCTTCCGTGACTCGTCGATGGCCCAAAGTAGTGTTAGCAACACTGATCAGATAAATCAAAGCCGCACTGAAGCTCTACAGGCACAGAATACGTACAGCCAAGCGGCTTCTCAGCAAGACACCATCAGGGCAAGTCAAGGCCTCAATCTTCGCGATGCAGCGATCAAGTCGCTATCGAGAGGCGGGGTATCTCGAGCAGAGTCTGGCTTAGAACTTCAGCGCATGGCTGGTGCAACTGATGAAGGGAAAAAGCTCTTCGCTGAAGCATTTAATAGCCAAAGCATCAAAGATATGTCGTCGAATACGGACGAGCAGAGGGCGATGGCGGCAATCCGGGCGATTAACCAGCAAGGCAGGCTCGGCGAATTGGTCATGAGCCAATTCAATCCATTCGACTTCAACGTAGCTCAGGGTAATGCGGGAGAGTTTGCAAACATAGCAGACAAAGCCGGCGCAGCAACGGCCGGGAACTCAGGTTTGCAAGGCGAGTTCAATTCAAGATGGCAGGGTAACAGTGACGCATATGCAGGTGCTCAGGACATGAACATTTCTGCTAAGGAAGCGGCTGAAGACCAAGGTGCTGAGCTTGTCGGAAACCGTCATGCGGAGAACAGCCTAGCCCCACAACTCGCGCATGCTCGCAACAGTGAGGATGTTAGAGGGGCGGCAGATTCAGAGGCCGCGCAGCAACTATCGACCTTCGGTAAGAACTACGATGATAAGGGCTTGATGATCAAGGCCGCATCGGCGGTTCAGAGCATCCAGTCGGGCGGCAAAACGCTTACGAACTTCCTGGCTGGCAACGAGAACACACAATTCAGCAATGACGTTTCTGAAGGGCAGCAACTGGGGCTGACAGATAGCCAAGCCGCACTTCGAGCAGCTAGCCGGGCAGGCATGCCAACGGACTCTGATATTTATCAGTGGTCCTCCTACCACACCTACTCGGAAGCCATGATCGCGTCTGGCGGGGATGAAGACTATGCGAAGGGCGTCCATGCTTCATTGACGTACCAGGCAGCAGGAAGTGATGGAACATCTGCTGACCGGCCGGTTGTGGAAACTGTCGCTGCGGGCAATCGTCACAATCCCCTGCCCAAAAACTTTAGACCTGCGGCAATTGAAAATGCTGAACAACCCAAACAGGCCAGCGGACCGAGGAGACCGTCAATCGAATGAGTAAAAAAGGGGCTTTATAGCCCCTTTTTAGTTGAAGCCGACAAAGACAAATCGGTAGATCGCCATGACAGCGAAAAAGAGGGCGATTCCACCAATGATAGTCAGCTCCAAAGAAATCGCTCGAAGCCCAAGAATGGCATCACGACGCAAGCGAGCAAGCCCGCTTTTCCGAGGCATCCCATTCCACTCCTCGCTCAAACAGAAGGGGCAGATGCTTTTGAGAGGCTTCTCACCCCCGACCTGCACACCATCGACATAAATCGATCGCTCCATAACCACACGTGGAACCATCATTTTCTTGCAGCATTGGCACTCAGCCTTGTCGTTTCGCATCTCGTTCACCCCTCGAAAGTTCTTACCCTAAGAATCTCACAGCGCGCTGTAAACCCAAGCGAATCTACGTAATGGCAGGAACTGGCTAGGGCAGGCCTCTCCCTGGATGGGTAGACACCTCACCTTCGCGACTGCGGGCGAGCCTGGCGCACAACGAAACCTTTCTCTCTATCGACTGCCCAATTCATCCCTTGAAGAGTTCGGCCAGCCAACCCTTCACCGCGATGGCAATTCGCTCCCGCAACAGGAACATCAAAACAGACAGGCCAAGGCTCACGCCCAACGCCTCGGCACCCAAGCGGGCGAACACGACGATGTTGATCAGAAGCAACACCATGATGCCAAAAAACTCAGCATTCGCTTTTGCTCCAGTGAGAACCTGCTGCTCAGTCAGCATCCACTTGGGCGACAGGCAAAACGGACAAACCGAAGACTCCGGGTCCCGGCCACCAACGGGGACGCCGCTGATGTAGAAGGGGGCGCTAGTGACCACCTTCGGGACCATCATTTTCTTGCAGCACTGGCACTCAACTTTGTCGTTTCGCATCTCGTTCACCAATGAACTCTTCCGCCACTAAACCGCATGTGCGGTTGTCGTCGGAATTTCGCGGGTCGTTGACTTGGGCTTGACCGCTTGCGCGGACAGCGGCTTGAGTCTCGCCGTCACGCCCGTCCCAGGCGTGTCTTGCAGTATCCAGGCGTCGAGCAGTACGACCCTGGCGCTGTTCTGATCCCTCGGCAGCACGCAGCCACAGGCACAGCGGTGCATGCGCTCACTGAGCAGTTTGGGCACGATGGCCCAGCAGGCTGAACAGCGCTGCGAGGGTTTTAATCGGCGCGTATCGGACAGATGCAAAACGGAACCAGCTTCGTGCGCTTTGTAGGTGAGCATCTGATGCGCCATGCTGAAGCCGGCCGAGAGAATTTCCCGGTTCAGTCCAGCCTTTTGCCGCACGCGACGGCCCGGTTTCTCAACCGTGCCCTTAGCGCTGCGGCTCATGTTCTGGGGTTGCAGTTCTTCCGTGGCGATCAGGGCGCAGCGCTGCACCAGGGAAGTCGTTTGTTTATGCAGGAAGTCGCGCCGTCCATCTGCAATGCGCTGGTGCAGACGGATGATTTCCTGGCTTAGCAGCCGATAGCGGTGCGAACCCCGCTTCCTTCTGGCGCGTTGTCGTTGCAGGTTGGCCAACTGGGGCAGCGCCTCGCGCAGCCAGCGGGGGTTTTCGATCTGGCTGCCATCATCAAAGTTGGCCCAGTGACTGACGCCCAGGTCGATACCAATTGCATCGTCGCCTGTTCGCTCACGCCGACAGGCGGACTCGGGCACCCGTAGGGTGATCGAGGCATACCACTGATCTTGGCCGGTGGCGTGATTGCGGCGGCGGCTGAGGGTCAGGTCATTCGGCGTGAAATCGGCGAAACGGTGGCGGCCCCGCAGACGAATCATCATCGCGCCCTTGCCGCTGCCCAGCCGCAACGTGCCGCCGCGCTGGCCGAGCTGCTGGAGCTTCCAGCCGGCTGGATCGGGGTAGGAGAAGCCCGAGTAGCGGGCGCTGGATTTGAAGCGGGGAAATCCCGGTGACTGGCCAGCTTTGACCCGGCGAAAGAACGCCTGAAAGGCTCGATCCAGTCGGCGCAGGGTCTCTTGCAGGGCATGACTACCCAGCTCGACCAGCTCCGGCCGAAACTGTTTTATGACGGGTAACGTGTTCTGTTGGTCGTAGTAGCTGATACTGATACCAGCTTTGCGGTACGCCTCGATGCGCTCCTGAAGCGCAGCGTTGTACAGTTCGGCGTGCAGGCGCACCCAGCCGTCCAGCCGTTCTTGCTGGCTGACATTGGGGTAAAGCCTAAAGGTCACTTTTCGCCTTTGCATGCTTCCGACCCTACAGCATCTCACCCATAACCCAAGTCGTCCGCTTGGCATGCCGCCTGGCTACGGGCCTGGCAGAGGATGTTCAGTGGTTGCACCAGATGCATCGGCCGGGCTTGAGCGCGTAACGAGCATTGATCTCCTTGCACTTGCTGCATGGGGTGAGAGTGATGTCTCCGGTCTTCATTGCGTTGCTGAGCTGGTAGCCATTGGAAGGGGAGATCATATCGCTGGCCTCGACGCCAACCGCTTTACACAGCTCCACATACTCACGATGAGCCGCAACCACCGCGCGAGCATTCGTCCGCCGAAGAGGATTGTCGGCGAGCAGCCTGTACACAGTGAGGTAGAGCAGGCTGTGAAGAGGGCTTTCAGCCAGTGTCTTATTCGGTGCCTGTATGCGCCCGCTTTGGGACTGGACAAGGGGGGTATCCCGTAGCAAGGAGCGCTTCATCCGAACTACCTCGTCTGCATTCAATCCTGTCCATTGCGCGACCAGCTTCGGCTGTAGCTTCTGCTGAAGCAACTCGGTCGCAACCACATCGAGGGGCATCGTAGACGGATAGTCTTTAACCCGGCCTATGCCACTTACGCCAGGCTTCAGGAAGTACCGAAGGTCGCCAAGCAATACGGTGGTCACGTCTCTCAGTTGATCATCTGGCGATGATAAGTTCATCCTCAGCTTCCTGAGGTTGCACCTGGTGCCAATCGAGAACCCGCCGCGGCTCACCAGCATCATGCGAGAGTCGAAAGATCCTGCCTCGAACACCCGATACCCAACATCGTCGAGGCCTACAGCCAGAATAGGGCTTGTTTCGTTGACGCGGGAGAAATGACAAAACTCCATGAACATGACCATCTTGTTGCCAATCTCCCTGAACTCCTCATCGTCCAGGTAGCCCCTGCCGACTTTCAGGGTGTTGTAGTGAACACGGTAGAGAGAAACGGGAAGGGCATCTACAGCGTTCAACTGACGCTGGTTCGCGCTCAAAGACGAAAGCCAAACCATATCGCTTTGAGTCAAGCGCTGCTCGGCGAGAATGACATTGAAATCCCGCAAGCCAGATGTCAGCCAGCGCAGGCCCATTTGTATCATCGATGCGTTGATCTTAACTCGCATGTCCCTGCCCTTACTTTAAACGCTGTAGTGAACGCCAAATGCTGAGCACATTACTCGCATACTCGCGTGCGTCAAGTTCACGCTTTGGGTTTCGTGTATGGTACCCACCAATAGCAAGTTGCATATCGACAGGATATTGAGCAATCGACTCGCAAAGTATCTGAGCACCAACGCGGATGTTCACCTCGGGGTCAAGAAGAAACTCCGGGCGCGCTACTCTATTGCCGTTCCAACGATAGTTTATTTGCATAATCCCTATGTCGGTGAGGATGTCTTCGGCAATATATTTGCCGAGTACAGCCTTGGCATCCATGTAGGTATTAGGGTACAGAGCGCCACTAGGTTCATTGCGAAGCGCAAACGGGTGTGGTGCAATCATCCCTTTTCCGGCAGATGTTTTAGATTCCTTTAGAGCTAGTGAATATAGAAGCAGAGGGTCCGGCTTGCATGCGGAGGCCATTGACGCTCGCTCCCACATCGTTCCTTTTAATGAAAAGCCATTAGCTTTAGCGCTCACTGAAGTACCTATGGCAATGCATGCAGATACTGCAATAAAAGAACTGATACGGATATTAAACATTTGCCCCCCTTATCCAGCTGGCAACTGGACGAGAGGCTGGCTCATTACTGACCTGTTCCTTTTTGTCATCAGCAACAATATTATCTTGCTGAGTATCTGCTTGCTTGCTTTTAGCATCTTCGGTCGCACTAATCATGCTTAGATATAGCGCTGCCATTGCAACAAGTCTTTTACCCCGATAATCGGGGTCAATAGTTTCAAGATGCGCGTGCAATTCTTGTGTCGCTGGCGTGACTCGACATTGTAGTCTCATCGTTTTATCCACATTCCCTCCTTAGCGCGTCCTTGCGCACCCGTTAAATTAAGAGCGTGCGATATGCCAGAAACCTTCGGCATTGCTTTTTACGCTGTTCACGGGCTTGACTACCAATGCATCGGGAAATTCTTTTCTGGCAAATGGCTCATACAATGAGGCTCCCCCGCCGCCGAGGATCACACAGTCGATAGCACGGCCCTTCAGGAATCGAAGTCCTTGCTTAATCTCAGTGAAAACGGATGGGATAACACGTTCGGCAGCACGCTCTAGATATTCTGCAAGTTCAACCTTGCGGCCATAAATCAGGATGTATGACTTACCCGACTGGAGCGCATGTTCAATCTTTTCTACGCCAGGAATACCGCCATGATCCTTCGCAATCTCTTCATTGCACGCTTCAAGTACAACAGACATAGCCTTGAGGCTGCTGCTGCTGGAGTTGACTACCAGCTCGCGATGGTCAAATACGACCCAATCAACACTGAAAAATCCCGGATCGATAATGATCGAAACTGACTCCTCAATAACTTCCGATGCATCTGAGTTGCAGTAGATCTCTGTCAGAGTCCCGATCGGCTGAGCAACAACCTCTACTCGCTTAACGGTAACCTCTCGCTTTGGCGTAATGCGATGCGTCCCAGTCATACGCTTTACTAGGGCTTCCACATAGGCCTTATCGCGAGCCTGCGAGACAGGAAGGCCAGTTACTAAGCAGTCAATCACGTCTTTATCACCCGCAGCATGCAGCAGAGCTCCCTTAAACAGGGCCTCATAGGCGTGCGAAGACGTGTAATCCTCGTGCAGTTCTCGTCCATCCTGAACACGGCCGGGCGCGGCAAATGCCACCCAGGGCGCTCCATCAACCTCCACGATTACTTCACCAGCGCGTAACCCAGAATCCCCAGGCAGAACGCTCAAGGGAGCGGCCTGCGAGGGGCGAATAATCGACTCCGGATGCCCATCCCCACTGCCAAAAACGCCAATCACGTTGCTGTAACCAATATCCAGACCTAAGGCGTTACCCATTCGAATGCCGCTCCCAGCAAAAAATGACAAAAGAAGTGCGTCAGATGACGACGCGAATGACCCCGCAGCACATGAAACCCCACATCCAAAGAATCCCAAGCGCTATATCTGCATCACCCGGTCACCAGATGACGACGCACCGTAATAATCAGCCTTCCTGAAAGCTTTGGGCTTCGTTTTCAGGACGTTTTAGCGTCTGAAAACGATCCACGCCTTCTCTGTCGACCCGCAAAATGCTCCCATCCACAAAGGAGCAACATATGAACTCACCCTCTGAAGCCCCCAAGCACCCAGCAGTAGCGGAGCTTGATCGCGTCTATTCCAGCCTTGTCGGCCGAGCGGAGGAGCTGCGCGACTCTTTCTTCCAGACAGCCCTTTCACTGCACGCAGGTAAGCCAGGGCACATACCGATCGTGATCCGTATCCGGCAATCCAGCCCGAATGCCGTCACCATCGAATGGGCGAAAGTCATTTTGCCGAGGCTCAAGGAAGGCGAAGCCAAGAAACCGCGGGTCATCCGGACAATCAATAAGGGTCAGGGAAGCAAGTACCCGGTCTCGTCGTTCTCATTCGTCAAGGAGCCCTTGAAGAACATCGTTCGGGCCTACGAAATCCAGCTCGCCGAGATCCGGGAAACGTGCTCGGTCATTCAGCGAGTCCGCCGTCAGCTTGTCCCTGCGGTGAAGAAAGCTGGCGTGGTTGACGGCTCGATTTCTGCGTTCATCACTCATGATTACCCCGCAACGTCCGACTAAGCGAGTCGCCTGGGAACTGTGCCGAAAAATGGTGGAGCCCAACAAAATCAAGGGCTCCGACCTACAACACCTCTTCACGACACCCCTTCACGACACCCTTCGACGATGACGACACCTCTTCACAGTACCGTTTGCTGCAAACTGACCCGGCTGAATAGCCGCGACGCCTTAGCGGGCGGGCGTTTCAGTCCAGCAACACCCCTTCACAACACCCCTTCACGACACCCCTTTGGCGATGACGACACCCCTTCACGGCAACCATCTGACGTGGATATCGCTACACGCCCCGTTGCGCGGGCCTTTCAGAGCGGCGCGCATGAAACTAGCCCCAATGCGATTTTCTCTCTATGTGAGGTGAACCGTCAGACTCCCATAAGCAAGCGAGGTGGTGTGAGGGTGGTTTTCCTGAACCTGTGTCGCGAAGCGGGTGAAGGGGGTGTAACGGAAGTGAGCAAGCACCTGCGGGCAGGTAGAGGGCGGGCAGCGGATTCGGAGCGCACTAAATCCTTGGGATTGATTGCGATGGTGGGAGCATTGGCACAGCGCAAATTTGCGGGCTGGAGTAAGCAGCCAGGATTGAGAGGGAGTAAATCTCATGCTCGGGAGCGAACAACTGGAACTACTGCTTGGATCAATCGGCGCGTTGAGTGCCGGGTTAGCAACCGCCTGGCTGACCTACTACGGATCGAGGTATGTACTCAGCGATGCGAAAACCGACTGCGCGAAACTGCGGGCGGCGATGAAAGCCTTGGCTGGCAAATCTGCGAGCGTAAGGGGAGGGCCTAGCGAATGATCTTCGCGAACCTGCCATACCTCGGAGCATGGACATCAGCAATCCACGGGATGATTTTCACTGGCATGTGCATTACCGGCATCGCTTGCTGCGTAAGCTTGTCGATCAAGTCAGCATTGGTTGTCACCAGCGTGATATCGAACCTAAAGAGCCGGCGAAACACGGCAATGAACAGGCGGTGACATTTGGAGTTTAGAAAAAGAGATGACGGCAGGTTATTCCCGCCGGTGCTACCAAACGGCGATTTCATAGGCGTTGCCCATGGGAGCCAACTCCGGCAGGTTCTTTTTTCAGTGCGGGATGACGGCCTGTACGGGGAGGGTGTATTTCTCCTATGGCACGAAATATCCGGCGTATCCATCACTGACGCCAAAGGATTCCAGATTCGGAGCGGAAAATATGCCAGCGGCGGAATTGGATTTTACGCAGGGGCATCTGCTCTGCTCGATTTGACTGGGGAAATCGTTACCCGGATAGATGGATACACTGTCGACTACTGCCTGATGAACCGAATTAGTTACGAATCAAACAGGAAGATCTAGTTTGATGCTGCGTGCGTGCGCTTTTAAACGTGTCGCGAAGCGGATGGATGCATGTTGTTAAGGTGAACCACAAATTTAGGGACAAGGGGATTTTATGTACGGCGTTAATGAGTTGATCGGGGCCAGCGGTAGTTTTTCTCTTGAAGGATACAACCTCCCTGCGGATAAGGAGTGGTCTGAGGAAATATTGGAGGTGCTGCATGCAGACATTCCGGGCAGTCATGATCTCCTAATTGCAATCGTACTCACTCAGGAGTGCGCAGGGTTGCGTGAGCGGAGTTCTATGGCGATGGCGGTAGTGCTTAGTGAATACGAGTCAACGCTCGGGCAAGCGGATGCGTTGCGAGCAAGAACGTTTTTTGCCGCCGCTATCACAGAGCTGAAGATGGTTCTCGATGAACTTAAAGACCAGCCGCAAGCAGAACAGGAAAAAGTGTTGTCGCGTTTGGGGGAGTATTTCGGGGCTGGCGTCCAAAAGTTGGACACCTCTTTTGAGGGGATGGAGCAAGTATACTTGCTGAGCAACCCGAATACGGGGAGATATTGGTTGTCGCTGAAACGTCATGCTTAATAACGTGTCGCGAAGCGGAGGATTGGCTGGTGAGTGAGTGCGCAATTGCAGACATGGATAAGCGCGCTCGCGCACTAGGCAGAATCAAGAAATGTTTTGCGCTCGCAAAATCCAGCAACCCGCATGAGGCCGAAGCAGCAATGCGGCAAGCCCGCAAACTTATGGACAAGTTCAAGCTGGAAGTAGGCGATGTGCGTGCTACCCAGGCGGAAGAATTCTCCCTGCGGATCGGTAAAGCCAAAAGCGTTCCGCCACAATGGATTCGCATGTTGTCGATGACTGTCTCTAAGGCGTTTGGCTGTGTGAGTTTCTACAGCTATGGGCCTGACGGGCAGTCGCTGATTTTTATTGGAGAAATCGGTAGCGCTGAAATGTCGGCCTATGCGTATGAGGTGCTTATCCGGCAACTGAAAGACTCCAAGAGAAAATACCTCTCAGGGGTCAGCATTCAGGGCACAGTGCAAAGGCGCAGAGCGGGAGTGCTGTATGCAGAAGCGTGGATCATCGGCGTACATAAACGAGTAGAGGAATTTGCCGGCATTACGGAAGAAGGGGAGCGGGCAATCCACGCTTATACCCAAAGACATTATCCTGGTGTTCCGATCACAAAGATGAAACGCCGAAAACTGGATATGGATGCGTACCGAGCGTACATTCAGGGCAAAATGGATGGTGAAAGCGTTTCTCTGCACAAACCCATGGGGCGTGACGAGCACAGGCAGTTGGAGTTGGAATGACGCAGGGCCCAGGAATAAGTCCCGCTCGAGCGGGATTTTTTTCGCCCGAGGTTTGTCCCCTGAAAGTGGGGGTAAGCCTGTGGATAAAGTCCTGGCGTGGCGGTCTGGAAACGCTCCCCCGGCGATGCTCAAATTTCAACCAGCCGGGCGAAATTCGACATCACACTTGACGTTCGCAATCGAGACAGAGATATTCCCCTCGGCACACGGGTAGGTGCCTGCCGTCCACATTGGCAAAGCGAAAGCACTACCGACAAACCAACGGAACCCTTATGGGTGCTCCGAAGTGGACACAGAGCATCAGCCTTTGGAGGCTGCCGTATGCAAAACCCAATCACACTCCGCGATATCGAAAACCTCAAAAAGCTCGCCAAACAGGCAAAGGCCCTTCACCCAGGACTGAGCCATGCGCAGCGCCTCAACCTGATGGCGCAGCATCATCTTCAAGCACGCAGCTATCACGAAGTTCGTAAGTGGGTCGCTCGCTCGTTAGAGCAGCACTACGAGCGGAAGGACGGTGGCGTGGTCTACTGCAAGCTCTGCCGCTTTTCTTTCGTCCCCGATGTAGCCGAGGACTCGACTACTCACGAGAAGCGTCACCTCAATTTTGAGGACGCTCTTTTCTCCCTCGGAGCGTTACCAGCTGCACATGCCACCCGAGAGCAAAGGAAACGCGAGGCGCATAACCTGATCCATTCCGCACCGTCCGCCGGCGAGGAACTGGCTGGAGTCGAGCAGCTGGTCAACGCCTGGTATGACCGTTCGCTGGAATCCGCGATCGGCAATGGCGACTGGAAGAAACACCCGAGCCTTGCCGAGTATGCCGCGATGATCGTTCCAACCGTTGAGGCCTGGTTGCGGCAGAGCAGGGTGTTGTACCTGTCCAAATACGGCTGCAATCGAGGCGTGATCCCAGAGGGTCAGACAACGTGGGTTCAGCCTGAAGGCTGATAGGGTTGGGTCTTTTGGGGAAGCTGCGACAATCGGCACGTTGATTGATCCCATCTTCCCCAGGACTTCCCACATGAGCCGAGATACCTACGAAGCCAACATCGCCTTCATCGACCAGACGGTAAAGCGCCTGGAACGCAATGAAGTGAGCATCGACGAGTTGGAGACCCTTGCTCGCGAATTTGCGGATGCCCGTAAGTTCTGCGCCGACCGGCTTACCCGCATCGAGGGCGTTGTTCAAGCGACCTTGGGCGCTGAAGAGGGACAGGCCGGTGAGCGCACCTGATCCGATTGAGCAGCACCTCACTCTCAGCGCATACCTTACCCAGATCCAGAAGGCCATCCGTGCTGCGGTGCCAGACAGCTGCTGGGTTGTTGCAGAACTCAGTGACTTCAAGCGCCGCCCGAACGGCCACTGCTACATGGACATCTTGGAGTCGCGTGATGGAGCCGAGGTCGCGAAGGCACGGTGCACCATGTTTGCGAACGTCGCCGGCAAGGTACTTGGTGAGTGGCAGCAGGCAACCGGAGGCCTGCCCCAAGCAGGAATGAACGTCCTGCTGAAAGTGAGGGCAGATTTTTCCCCTCAGTTTGGCTTCTCCCTGATGGTCACCGGCATCGACCCGAGCTACACGCTGGGTGACATGCAGGCCAAGATGCAGAAGATCATTGCCTCCCTGAAGGAGCGGCAGTGGTTCGACCTACAGCGGGGACTTCCCTCTCCAGGGGGGTTCTGGCGCGTTGCGGTTGTGGCTCCGCACGAGGCTGCTGGGCTGGCCGATTTTCGGCGTGATGCAGAGCAGTTGGCTGCGGCCGAGGTGTGCGGCTTCGAGTATTTCTCAGCGACGTTCCAGGGGCGTGATGCATCAGACAGCATCCGCTCTGCGTTGCGGACGGTTCATGAGCAACATCAACAGCAGCCATTCGACGCCGTATGCATCATCCGCGGGGGTGGGGCGAAAAGCGATCTGGCCTGGCTCAACGACGCGAACCTTGCGGCTTGGGTGTGCCGGTTGCCTGTGCCGGTATTCACCGGCATTGGGCACGAGATCGACGAATGCGTGCTTGACCTCGTGGCACACCGCCGGTTCGACACACCATCGAAGGTCATCGGGTTCATCAAAACAGCGCTCATGTCTGAGGCCTCAACTGCTCGGGCTCAGGTCGAGCGGGCCAACGGCATGATCTTGCGCCTGGTGTCTGGGCAAGCCCCGCATCTGGATCGCGCTTGGAGCACCTTCAGCCGGCGGGTGACGGAAACGCTCCATGGGGAGCATCGGCAACTGTTGCAACAGCAAAGCAGCCTCGACAAAGGCCGAGACCGCCTCCTCAGTCAACAGCGCATGGCCCTCCAGCTCGCGCAGGATCGATTTTCAAGGCTCGGGGCTGGTCTGTGTGTAGCTGAGCGCCAAAGGGGGCTGTTTGCCGCCTCGAGGGTGGCTTCCCTGAGTAGGGCGCTGATCGCCAAGGAAATTTCGCGCCTGGAGCTTGCATGCACGGTCTACGACAAGACAAATCCGCTTGCACTGCTCGGGAGAGGCTTTGCCTTAGTCCGTGGCCCTGGTGGGGAGATAATCAGCAGTGCCCAGCAGGCTCGCGATGCAGGCAAGCTGGATCTGGCCTTCGCCGATGGCCATGTCATTGCGGAAGTGGCAAAAGCGCAATGACGCAGCAGAAATATTCCATCTAAATTGCCGAAGAAGGCTGCGAGTGGCGAACCGCAGAGCACTAACCCGAAAGGTTGAGGAAACCAGACTTGAAAAAACCCACGGCGGTTCAAACGAACAAGCTGGTGCGAAGCAAGCTCAGCCCAAAAACTCCCAGTCAGGCCCAAGTCGATGCTATGGCTGAGAGCATTCTCAGTTACGGAATCATGGAGCCCCTTTTGGTTACCCGTCTTGGTGACCGCTATGAGATCACCCCTGGCGGTGGCCAGGTTCGCTGGCTGGCAGCTAAGAAACTGGCTATGGATATAGTCCCTATCCGTGTCGTGGAGCTCGATGATCATTCCAAGGCCGCAGTAGCCCTTATTTGCAACACTGTCCGAGAGAATATTGCACCAGAAGAGGTCATCAACAGCCTCGAAAGGCTGGTTTCCGAGTTCGGGGTAAATGCGGCCGATATTGTGACTGAGCGACTACCTGAGCTTCAGGAGATATCTGCTGAGCACCCGGAGTTTCAAGACCGGATCAAATCCTTACTTGATAGCTGTGAAATCGAAAACTGATCAAGGAAAGCGGATATGGCCAGCCGACGCCAGCCCTTCACCCCATGCAAGCTGTACATCGATGGCGCCGACGACCTAAGCGCTGGCGACTACATCCTCACTTCCGGTGGGTCGGCCTACCTGGTGCAGGCTACTCGGCCCAGCCCGAGCAAACCTGAGCGTCTGTATCTGAACTGCCTGCGCTGGCCGTCCGATCAGATCCCCGAGGACGCCAGGTGCTACCAGCTCAACTGGTACCGGCGTTGAGATAGTGTGACCTCCGGCTGGCCTGGCATACACTGGATAGCTGGGCCCGCCTCCGGCGATAGTGCTGGTTGCGGTCGACGATGTTCATTTCACCGAGATAAAAGCGTGAGCGACCCGGTTCTTTACATCCCACTGCTGGCTTCACAGGCCGATACCTTGGTTGATCCGAGTGGTTCTGCCCGTGTCCTGCTGGGGCAATGGGACGTGGCCCAAGTGGCGTCGGTAGCTGTCATCCAGAACTTACCGGCCCTGGACGGAAAGCCGAAAAGCGAAATGCTCGTTGAGAAGGCCCTGGCCGAGTTGATCTCAGTCGGAACGGAACTGAGCCAAACGCATCCACCTGGTACGTTTTCTAGCCTGATTGCCGGCCGATTTAAGCGAGAGTTGTTTGAGCGAGGGCTGGCGCTTATGCCTCGGCTGCGGCTGCGCTTCCTGGATGAGGAGACGCTGGACGCGAAGCAATTCCTGAATGGTGGCCACTGGGACTTCAACTTCTGTGCGGCGCACACCCAAAAGCTCAACCCGCTCAAGCATTCGTTCGAGACCCCATCGGGGAAAACAATTTCTCTGTCGAATCAGCAGAGCCGGACGTTTCGCGTTATTCACGCCGAACCCGATGAGAGCATCCATATCCAGGGCCTGGCTGGTACCGGCAAGACCCACATGATCGAACGCTTGGTGGACTCGCTTTCATCATGTCGACCACTCATGCTGGCGTTCACCGCGGTGCAGCTCCAGGCCCTGATGCAGCGAATCGGAGCCGCGAACGTGAGAGGAATGACGTTCGGAGATCTCGCCAACTACGTGCTTGAACGAAGTGTCGGTTATTACAGGCCGGGCAAGCGGGCATCCGCTCGGCACCAGGTTACCCCGGAAGACATCGCTTCCCGGTTAGGCTTCGGGTCGATAAGTAGGCTCAGTCCAGCCCAAGTAGCCACGGCCTGCGCGAGGATGGTTGCCTCCTTTTGCAACAGCACTGACCTTGCCTTATCAGAGCAGCACATCCCCAAAGGGCTTACCCTCGATGCCGTAGATCGGTTGGTGCTGGTAGGGTATGCGCAAAGGCTGTGGGACCAGACCATAGAACCAACCGATCAGCGCCTTCAGCTCCCGCTTCGCGGCTATCACCGAATCAAGCACATGACCCTTCTTCATGAGGCGGTCATAGGTCTGGAGTTCACCCACATCATTGTCGATGAAGCTCACGACCTGAGCTGGCCACTCTCGGTATTTCTCGACCGCTGTACCCAGCCCGTGATTACCCTGGGTGACGCCTGCCAGCGCCTGGATGGGAGCTACTATCAACGGGCTAGCACACTCCGCAAGCACGAGATCACCCACTCCATTCGCGCCGGCCGGCAGATCGAGGGAGTCATAAACCCCCTCATCGACAAACACCCGATACTGAAATTGGCTTCGCTCGAGGGCAACAACGGCATCGAGACAAAGGTTGTCTACTACGACAAGCCAGAGGTTCCCTCCGGGGCCGTGACGATACTGGTTGATTCCGAGTGGGGATTATTCGAATGGTTTCAGCGCCTGGGGAGCGCTGGCGCGACTTTCAGCTTGCTACCTGGAGCAATCAACACCTTCCGCCGGTTCATTCTCGATTGCATTGGCCTGTTCCATGATCAGGTACGGCCAACCCACAGCGCGCTCTTCAGGTACACCAACTGGGATGATCTCCGGGCGGACATGGGCAGCAAAAACAGTAGCTTTCAGCGCATCGACCGGATGCTCAGTAAGGGCTATAGCTCATCAGAGTTCGAGGCATCGTTACTCAACCTCGATGCATCAGGGACAGCCCAACTACAGCTCGGTCGGGTCATGGACGCACGCAATTCAGAGATCGACGCTGTGATGCTCGCACCAGACTTGCTCAGTCAAGTAGGGCCTGGTGACCGCATTGCAGCGAGCAAGGCTTTTGCAGCCCTTTACACGGGTGGATCGAGAGCTCGTCACAAGCTCATCGTTCCTGGTTATCTCCGCGACTGGGCGTCTGATATGTCCACGGCAGCGAAAGCTCAGATAACCCCATCTTCATGATGGTGGGCTCCATGAAAACAGTGCTGTCTCGAAGGCAGCGGCCAACAGCAATTGAATGGCGTTGCTGCAACGTCCTCCTTGGCTAGAGAGAAAAGATCACCCTGGTAATCGGCATAGCACAGCGCGGCATGGAGCGCAGGCAGCGTGTCGGCGAAGCGTGTCACGCTGGTACCGTCGAAGGAATTAGCACTGGCGGCAGCGCACATTCCGATCCGTCGAGCGCTGTTGACCCGGCCAACGTGGTAGTAGCAGTTGCGGCGACGAGAAAGGACACCCCAGGCAGCCATGGTTTGCAGCTTCCAAGGGGTGCTCCCTCCGAGAAATATCCCTACGGATGGGCTCAAGAACTCACGCACATCGTCTGGCTCCATTCCATCCTGCACAGCAATGAGCAACCTTTGAGGGAATCCCTTTAGCCGATCTAGCCAGCGCAGGCTGAAATCCAGCGACTCCATCCCACCTGCCACGATGTCAGGTAGGACAACCCAGTCAGCGTCTTCGCCAAGAAGATCCACGGCACGGCCGAAAGCACGCTCATCGAACGGCGTGCCCTGCTGGAAAGCGCTCCACGCTCCGTTGTCCAAGGCGTAATGCTCGAACCCCTCCGTGCGCAGAACCCCGGTCGCAGAAACGAGTAAACGCCAACCCGCCCCGCGCATTGCTGCGAGGTTGCGGCGTGTGCCCGTTCGGCTTGCATACGAGACCATCGGCGGAGGGATGTAGCCAAGCCGCTCCTCAATATCCAGCTCCATGTCGGCTGACCCGTCCATGCAGTAGTAATCGGCATAGGCTGCTAGCGCTTGGGCATTGCCTTGACGATGGCCATCGCGGTAAGCCTGAAGCCAAGCGGGGAGGCGGTTGATTTCCATGCTGGTGGTTCCTGGTAGGAGGTGGCCACCGTCTCATTTCCTACCGAAATCCCAACGGCCGCCGGCGCAATGCCTGATAGGGCCAGATACAAGCACTCCAGATAGAAATTATCCCCCTGAGTAGGGAGAACGTTTTCTGACCGCTTTACGACCTGATTACGGCCTTGCTGGCGCTGACGGCGTGGAATAATCGGCCGACATCAGCGATCCAACGGTTTCCCTTATGAAAGATATTGACCTGATCAAGCTACTGCCGGAACTCCAACCAGCGGTACTGCACCTCGACGACCATCCTGGTGGGGAGCCTATGAGCAGAGCAGTGATGGTTACTTACCGCCTCTCAACACCACCGCAAAGGGCGCGGATTTTCGACGAATCAGATCGCCCACAAGGTGATCTTCTATCGCCTACAAATTTCCCGGCCGAAGGGTGCCACGAGATCTGGGTTGGCAACAATTTGGCTGGGCTGTGTTCCCTTGAGTTGACAGCACTCCAGAGCAAAGGCGAGACCAGCTTTCATCTGATGCTCAAGGCCATTTATCTTGCGCCGGTTCACCGTAAGACTGGTCTGTGTCGCCGACTCTGTGAGGTGGCGTTTGAGCATGTCATGCAGCAGGTACTGCTGCTGATCATGACAACGCCGGATCGTACGACACGCCTGTTCGAGCTAGAAGCAGACGCACACCTGTACAGCTTGGGAGGTCAGGCAGCGATCAAGATCATCGCCGAGTTATTGGAAAGTAAGGTGCAACTGATTACTGCAAGCCGCGGTTATGCAGTTGAAGCGCACACGACGACATGCAATTTATAGCGAGGACGCATAATGAATGATCTGTCGAAAGCCCTACTGGGGATGGCGATACTGCCCCTCCCGTTACTGGGCTCGCTTGCTGCGTTACCTGACGTAGACGCACCCAGCCAAGGAACCTGGGTAGTCGCCGGCATCGTCGCTGCTGCTGGCGCTCTCGGGGCTTGGTTTCTTGAGTGGACGGAGCGGAAAGTGGTGGCGAATCGCGTCGTCATCGACCTGAAGCCGAATCAAGTGATCGTCGACGGAGTGCCGATCGACTGCCCGTTTTCCTCCATGACTCATTTCTTCAGGAGCCGCGATGCTCTTGTCGAGGCTGTTGGTATCGCCGTCAACGAGGCCATGCTCAAACAGGAGAAATTCCTTGTCGCACGAAAATCGGCACTCATTAGGATCTGGCCAGGGAGCTTTCAGGTGACCGACTTCGAGCTGGAGGCGCTTTCCGAGGCCATGACAGCCGAGTTCATTTCGCCGGCGTTTGAGCTGATGGGGCAACCGATGGCTCCGCAGGAAAACCGCAACCTCCCCAGTGCTCCGGCAGTGAATCGCTGAGCACACAACGCCTTCCGGACAGAGGAATCGAACAGTGGCCATCAACGAAGAAATTCAAGCGGTACTCAGCAGCCCTGAAACCAGCTACTGGCTGAAGAGCAGTTTGGAGAATGCGCTCCACCGCGATTGCGTGGATGCGGCCAATGACGCCGAGCTGCTGCACGACCTGCTGACTCGGCGGTGCGATGCAGTCTTGAATGGTCAGTTAGAATCATCTCAATCGAAATAGGGAAGTAACCGCATGCTTTTGAAATCTGTAAAGAAGTCACTCGGCACGGCTACGCTGCTCGCTGTCTTTGGGCTGTGCGTCTTCGGTTATCCGACCGAGATCAACAGGATGCTCGGTATCCAAGGGCTCCTTCGTGAGGGCGAGAGGCTGAATGGGCCAGAGGACATCACCATGCTCATACGAGCAGTTTTGGGGATTGTTGTGGGGGCGGCGGCCTGCGTTGGTGTTTGGAAAATCCTCAGATCCCTGTTTCCAACCCCTTCTTGATACTGGGTATAGCTCAGAAACGGCAGGGCCGGTCATCATGGCAGGCGCATCCGTTCGTGATACATGATCTGTTTCAAGAGGTGCAGGGCCACTAGATCACCGCCCACCTGGGCGCGCCAAGACTGGTGGACGGTCTTATAGAGCTTGTCGACCTCTGCCAGCACACGCCGATATCGAGCTACTTCGAGAGCCAGGCGGCGTATGTCAGGATCGTCATGCGCTGACCAAATGCGACGCAGCTCGTCGAGCGTCACCGGCTCGAATGGCGGCAGTTCCGAAGAGGGCATAGTACGCCTCACTGTATGTAAAGACAGTATAGTCGCACAGGATTATGGTCGTTGCTTACACGGACCGAATCAGAACAGATCGATCTGACCCAGTGAGTTACCACCCAGCCGGGCTATCAGCGCAGCACGGTCATGCAGGATGGGCTGAAGATCGCTTCTGAAAATCTGGTTGGACATCCGCATCATCCGATCCCAGTCGCCATGGTCGCCCTTGTAGATCGCGATGGTTCCCAACCCCATCAGGTAATGCAGCCCCGCAGTCGGAGACTGGTCGAAGGTCACGCGGGACAGGGCGTTATCCAGCTCGAAGTTCACGAACAGCTCTGCACCTTCGCGATCGATCTCGAATCCGCTGCTGGTCACCACGTCCATGACCACCATGCCACTGCGTGTTGTGGTCAGGAACTCAGCATCGGCAGCAGCATGGGAAATACTGCGCAGGCCGTTGAACATTCCCTGGTACTGATCATCACAGAACGGCACCTCGACCTCGGGGTAGCGCAGGTCTGCCTCGGTGTACTTTGGCAGCGCCGCGATATCTGGGATCTCATAGCGAACACCTTGCTCGTAGACCTCCAGGAACACCCTCATTGCGGTAAACGGCTTCTGGTATCCATACCGGCCCCAAAGCGCCTCGACCGCCAGCAGTTGCTGGATATCCAGGAGCGTGAAGCGCGGCTTGATACCGGCTTGCTCGGCGGCGTCAAACTCGTCGAGCTGGATCGTGAGCATGATTCCCAGCAGCTCTTTGGTGAATGTCGGCGAGTAGGAATTCGGAGCGATTTTTATCGTCCCCGTTTCCTTATCAACCGTCCGTGCCAGCCAGCATCGAGCGCTTGGATCGAAGTGGCGGGCCTTGATGTAGTTCCGCAAGTCGTTCAGGGGCTTGAGCCAGTCGTACTCGCCGCCTTCTTTGGCAATCATGCTCTCGGCCGACGAGTCTCGAGAGACGCGGGTACATGACCAGCAGCCTGTCCGATGGCCACACGCTGGGCGCTCGGATTGTTTCCCGGCCAGGTAGACGTTCACCATGCAGTCACCGCCATTCATGTCGCGGTAGATCTCAACCAGCTGGTTGAAGCGGTCGTAGCACTCAATCCGGCCGGCTATCACCTGGCCGATGTAGCTGAACACGTCCATGGTGGTCATTTCAGCGATTGGGCTGAGTACCCAGTCGTGCCCGCCAGCGCCGGCGGCGAGGTTCACAGCTTCAAAGGCGCTCTCGCCGCGCTCAGACATTTTCCGCTCGCGCTGCACGGACTCATCGAACCGGGTACCGATCAGCGAAACGATATCGTCATCAGCACACTTGCGGCCGAGGCGAGCCGCGACATCCCTGAGGATTGCCTTCTTCACTCGCTTCAGTGGATCTGCTTTGGTCATTTGCTGGCATTTGGCGTTGGAGCCAACGCTGGCGATGATGCGCCCACCGACCAGGCTAACAAGGTAGTCATTGCTCAGACCCGGCTTCGCTACCCACACCTTCAACTCGATGCCCGCAGCCTTCGCGTAGGCCTGCATTTGCTGCATCTGGCTCTGGTTGTAGCAGTGGATCACCGGGTTTTCCATGCGGGTGTCGGAGTGCATGACGTTCAAGGTTGGCACCGCGAAACCTTCGGTGGCCAGCTCGCGAATTGCAGTGAACGCGATGTTCAGCGTAACGCTTGAGTCCTTGCCGCCACTCCACGCCACAACAGGCTGCTTGCCGGCCCGCACGACGCGCTTCACAGCTTCGACCGCACCGGCAATCTTCTCGGTCAGAGTCTTCTCAGGCCCACGAACAACATTGGCAGGCATCTCCTGGACGCCAGCGGAAGAGAACAGATCGACATCGAACAGCTGCATGACAAGCTCCGTGCTTGAATCCGGCTCCTCACTGGAGCTGATGGGTTCAAGGTACGGCAGGCATCGGAAATCCCAAGGGAATGAGGACGGCCTCGGTTCAGGAGGAGTCCGCGGAGGAGTTTTCTAAACCGATCCGCAGCCTTCGGTTACGAATGCTCCTGCTGGCAACTGCCAGGCTTTGCCCTCGGGCGTGAAGATCGGCAGCACGTACTCGCGCTGGCGCGCCTGGGCAAGTGCGTCCAGATCGGTGATATCAAACGCTTCGGCCGTGGCCGACAGATCCACCACGTTGATTTTCTGCCGACTGATGGTGCAGCCGAACTCGTCCTCGTAACCTGCTATCGGGGTGACTCGTTCAGGGAAGTATTTTCGGATGGTGGCCCATACCTTCGGTGAGTTGTAGATGCACGTCATGCAGCTGAAGCGCCCCCATCCCAAACGGTAGGGGACAGGTGCCTCTACCCGGTGGCGAGCAAGCAGCTCCCACACCTGTTCTTCGCTGTAGTGCAGCACCGGTCGCCAAGCATCTACGTGCCGGCCGAGACGACCCTTGCGTCGGTCAACTGCATGAGGCTCCAACTGGTTGTATTTGCTGCGGTTGCTCGACTCAGCACGGCGCTCGCCAGTAACGAACAAGGTCTTGCTACCGAGGAAGCGCTCCTGGTTGGTGATGGCCCGGCGGCCCACGTCGATCTTGGCCGCGGAACTACACCAGCGCGTTGCCAAGTTGGCGCTTTGCTGAGGGAACCGGCGGCGGGTCGCTGGTGAAGTCCGACTGGTATCACGATCCAAGCAGATAATTCCGCCTGGAGTTTCGACCATGTGAGGCTTGGAGTAGGCGTCCATCTTGAGCATTTCGCCCTCGATGCCACCCTGCAACCAGGAGAAATAGAGCGGCAGATTGAATGCAGCTGCGAACTTCTCGATGAAACTGTCATTGAAAGCCCAGTCCATGAGGGTGCTCCCCTCTGCACCGTCCACCCGATGGTGCCAGAGCTCAACACGACGCAGATCCACACCCTGTTCGATCAGTGCCAGCAGACAAGCGATGCTGTCCTTGCCAGACACACAGACTACAACGTGGTCATAGCTGTCCAGATCCACTGTCGGCGCATCGAAATAGGTTCCCTCTGCCAGCACAGCAGGCTCAGGCTCGAACCCAAGCAGGGTGAGCTGCTGGCCCAGTGCCGGGATAACTACCTGGTCGTCGAACTGGTGTGCGCGGGAGATTGACGGGTGCATTGGCTGTCCTCTGAGCACCTACCTGGTGCCTACAGACTCAGCCTACGGCGGCAACGGGAAATCCCAACTGATGGGCGGTGGAGGCGGCTCCTCCCTGCGCCAGGAGGAAGCCGAGGAGAAATCATCTACAGGAAACAGAGCACGATCGGCTGCTACTTGACAGCGCTTCTCCTGGTTGGGATGGCTCTTGCGTGGCCGGGCTCACCAATCCGACCGATTCAGACGGTACGTGCCTGGAAGGCAGTTCTCGGCATGGCTCAACTTCGCTTCGGCTTCGGCCTGATCGTCCGCGCGGTCGATGGCGATCCAGTCGCCGTTCAGCTGGCGCTCCTCCACGAACCACACAGGGTCATCTTGTTGCTGCATCAACTCGCTGGGTGCGTTTGCCATCGTGGTCTCCATTCAGTTTTATTCGTCGATCCAGCCCTTCGCCTTCATGCGTTCAGTTTGCCGGTTCAGCCAATCCAACTGGTCGAAATAATCTCGCTCCGAGCCGTCCGGGTACTCTTTCGGGTTGATCGCACGGTGCTCGGCTAGCTCGGCCAAGTGCTTTCGCCCGCGATCACGACGATCCGCCCAGATGGCCGCGCCGACCTCGAGCAAGTGTGGATCATTCTCGCGGTGCTGGTAGTAGTAGGTGGCCATCTCGACAAAAATTGCGAAGTGCTGCTGGTCGAAGTTGGCCAGGGTGTCACCCCGGAACTGCCCTAGCTGGCCGTTGTAGCAGCTCAGGGCAAAATCTTGGAGCGCGCCAGCGGCACTGTAGGATTGGTGGAGCAAGATCTCTCGGTGCTTCAGAAACGGAGATTCAGTTGCCATGATGTGTCCTTCTTCATTGTGAGGCCCGAAAGTGGCCCTCTCCTATGACCCCAGCCCCGCTAAGCGGGGCGTGGGCATTAACGGGGTTCGCCCTGCAAAACTCCACTGAAGAATGGGAGTTAGCAATAGGGCTTCTGACCACGAGCGACACGCTCTTTGACAGATTCAGTGGCGGCACGGGTTACTTTTCGACATTGGTACCAGCTATACAGCCAACGTGCCGCAGTCAAAACCACAACTAAGCAACCGAGAGCTATTACCAGTTTTAGGATGCCCAGGAACGGTTCCATCGGTTCGCCTTGACCTGCCGCCTTGACAGAAAATGACACTGCCAGAATTAACAACCCGATAGGTACGTTCATCATTTTTGTTCCCTCTCCGTTGTCCTAGGCGGACTCCCACTCGATCACGTCCCAGTCATAACTCACTTCGCAAAGGTCGCCGGCAGTTCGCCAGGTACAATCGTCCTCGACCACGCGGACTAGGCGATGCTGCTGGACAGTCCCACTGCTGCAATGCCTGAGTTTGCACTGCACGGGCACCCCTGGAGCAGGCATGAGGTCTTTTGTCTTGATCCAGACCAATGTTTTCGCCTCCGCTTTTCGTCAAACAGATCAGTCGTCAGCCTGGTTGCCGGCAATGATCGCGTTCAGCACGGTTTCGTCATCGTCAAACCAGCCGTCTTCAGCCAGGCCCAAGTTCCCGTCGAGGATGACGCAGACCGCCAGAGCGGCTTCCGCAGGATCTGCACCGTATTCACGAATCACACCCTCGATCTGTTTGCGCAGCAGGTGTGCAGGCTCGACTTGGCCTACGCCACGCTCAGCAGCAGGATCTGCAAGCTCCAGGGGTGTCTGCCTCTCAGCCATAGGATCGGCGGTGACGATGGCACCGGACTGGGTGCGAAATTTCATTTCCATGGATGGGTTCCTAGAACTTGATGCTTGTGGGCGCATAGGCGAGTTTGAAGCGGTACGCAATGATCGGCCCTCGCTTGACGCCACCCCAGTACGTCGTTGCAGTTGATGACTTATCTGGTACCACGAGCGTTCGCATAAGCAGGGTGAGTTCTTTGGCTGCATCCAACAGCCACAGCGGCTCGTAGTCGGGCTGGGGGCGGTCAGCATCAGCAAACAGCAGGTATGCCCGCTGAAGCTCGACGCTATATGCGAGGCCGACATTCTTGTGTCCGATGAGCGAATGCATGCACACCAACTCATAGCGATCACTGTCCGCGTCGACACCATCTCTGAGGGCGTGGCGATACTCGGCCAACATCTTTTCTGCTTCAGCGCATGCGTCAGCAATGGGCGTTTTGCCCTTCCCACTGGAGCGCAACGGGTCGCCGATAGTGAATGTTCCTGTAGGCATATCAGTCATTTTTCGTTCTCCATTGGGTCAGCTCCTGTCGGGCTTCTGGTTCCTTGGGTTAGCAGTCGTCACACAGAAACAGCCGCTCGGCATGGCTGCGTGGGTCGTTCTTGTGAGGGCCGCAATTCATGTTGCAAACCTTCGACGCCGGGTCGAACTTGGCCAGCTCGGCCGGGTCGGCGCGCGGCCACTCAATAGGCATTTCAGCCGGTGGCTGTGCTGGCTTTGACTTGCGGGCTTTCGCACTCATAGCGGGGCGGACTCCTCTTCAGAGTCTTTCGCCACTTTCGCTTCGCTTTTGATTTTCAGGATGACATCTGCGAGCTGCTGGCTTGAGCCGTTATCGTTGTGTGGCCATGGGCCGAAAGGCTGCGATGAAAGCCGGTTGAAAACGATCAAACCAGGGCAGCGGTATTCAAATGGGCCAGTGGATTGGAACCGGACAAAGGCAACCGGGCTGGTGCATCCCGGCATATCGGTTATTTCTCCGATTTCCTTCATGAGAGCAACATCTGCCCAGCCAGCTTGATCGTTGTTGAAGAACGTCAGGTGGTCATATGCGGACTTACCACCTACGAAGCATGCCAAAGCAACGAGTGTCAGCTGGCCCATCGGCCAAAAGCCTTTGGAGTCAGCAGCTCTTTTCCACAACGAGGGGATGTAGAAGAGTAGGGCCACTGAGGCAGCCAAAAGCAGATAGACGGTTAGCCGCGCAGTATCGACGCCAAGAGTTTCCCCCGGAGCACCATCTGGGCCAAAGAAGAGGTAAAGCAGTGGTGCGCAGTAGGCCATGCCTACAGCATAGGAAGCCAGCACGAGAACCATTTGACGTAGCCGCTGCCCAGGGCCGGGGGAAACCAAGGCCAACGTAGCGCGAGCGACGGTACCAATGACCACGATCAGCAGAACAACGGAGCATAGGAGGATGTAGAGCATTATGATTGACGCCTTTAGCGCTTTTCGGTGGATTTACCGCCGAGTTGGTAGAGATCGAGATTTATGCGAGGGGTGCGTACTCGGTTATCCACTGCCTTCCTTCTTGCTGCCGTTACCCGAGAAAAGCAGCACGAATGGGGTTACAAGTAGCCCGACCCCCATGAAGAACATGAAGAAGATGCCCAGGCCATCGCCCGGCTGTAGCCCGGTGCCAGCAGCGGTCGCCATCGCCCGATAGTGGTCGGCCTGTGCCCCAACGACCCGCACAAGAACTATCGTCACGGCGCACACCACCAGAGCTTGCCAACCCTTGCGGATGTCCAGGTGATCGACGAACGTCCACAACCAAGTGAGGGCTGCGCCAATTGCCAGTAGGATCAACAGCCAGTAGAAGAGACCAGCTATATCGGCGATAAATGCAGCTCCCAACATGTTCAGCACTCCTTCAGCGCGTCATACCTTTGATGACCAAGACATCGTTGCGTAACCGAAAATTGGCACCATCTCACGGACTTAGCCCCAATTAAGGGGCTGTGGTCTGCTGCGGGATTTTCTTGTATCAGCTGTATAGCGCGTCGTTATACGGCACAACCTCGTCAATGGCATCCCAAGCGTCCGAGCAGCAACTTTTTCCTCGAATGTGCTGGAGAACATCTACAAGCTCGGATTCGCGTGCTTCTGCGTTGGCTTTTGTTGCAGCCAACTCATCAAGCAGATCGTTCACACCTGAACCGCCAAACGGCCCAAGCACACTGGTAGCATCGCACCAGGTATCAGGCTCATGGCCAACGCCTTCGCTCAGGTACTGCCAGCCTTCCTCTGTCTTGCGCAGCTCCAGGGGGCCGAACTGCATCGTTACTTGCTCGCTCATGGGCACTTTCCTACTTCACTTCTTCGTAATGCCACTGGACAAGCTCAAACGCCGCCTGCTTTGCCTCGGCTTCGATTTGTTCAGCAGTAGCGTTGTCATCGACCTCGAATTCAAAGTCCACCTCAGATCCTTGTACATCAGTCTTAATTGTGCCGGTGAAAGTGCGCATCGCGGTCTCCTCTATTTGCCTGCGACTAGGATAAAGGCCGGCGCAGATATCCCAAGTCGGGGCAGGCATTTTCCCACACCGATTGAAGAGGAATTTATCTGGGTAAGAGGTACAGGGCGGGCGGAAGCTTTCGAGTGGCCTGCGCCAAGCCCCGAGGTGCATCAGTGGCTGGCGCGGTATTCGTGCGGGGCTTTAGGGGAGCGAGCGTCGGTGCAGGGCCAGCAGTTGAGCCAGAACCCACTGCCAGTATCCAAACTGGGTCTGGTTGTTGCGCACTGCTTGAAGCCACTGGTAATTGGTCAAGAAAGGGTGATCGTTGCCACGCTGTGCATATTTCCCCTCCAGTTGCGCCGGGGTGAGATCGAGATCGGGAAAGTAGGCTTCCGGTAGGTGATTGGGCACCAAAGCGAAGTCTGTGATGGCTCTTCCAATCGAGATGGATATTTCCTGGCCGGTTTCGTCACACCGGAGCGTCCTGATCTCGCCCTCACGGCCAGTCACTCGCCACGCATACCCGGTCGGGGGAGCAGACGCCGGATCATCCGAGGGCACCGTCTCTTCTTCGCTGTAAACAACGAACTCCAGTGGAAAAAATATCTCTGCAATCATGCGATCAAGCTGATCCAGTGTCCGCCGATGGATGCCGGAACCCTCGGCCTCAATCAATGCCAGCAGGGTCGCTCTCGATGCGTTCAGTTCCTGGTAAAGCTCTGCCAAGTGCTGAGGTACGGAGGGGTCAACGTGAGTCATATTTGCTAGTCCTAACCAGGGGAGTGTGCACATAAAACCGCTCCGCTGGCCCTCTGGGCATAGCGTAAATAGCGAAACGGGTATTCTTAAACGTGGTTTTAATTGTTCCTGCCGATAACGCTTCTGTCTATGGAGAAGCGACCACCTACACGCGGGCGACCGGCAGGAACATCAAGCTTTGACCCTCAGGTGGCAGGAGCTTTTGGCAATGTCGTACGCGAAGAACGCCTAAAATCGGGCCTAGCTCAGGAGAAACTTGCTCTCCTGGCTGGGGTTGAGCGGGCGCACCTGGGGAAAATCGAGCGGGGCGAGAGTCTGCCCACACTTCCCTTGATTATGAGATTATCTAAAGCCCTCGAAGTTAAAGCCGCTGACCTGATATCGCAGATGGAGCAGCGGCTGGATCAATGCGAAGACGGAAGCGGTTGAGTTAGGCGGATTGCGGAACAGCAGGGAACGGAAAAGCGTTTTGAGAGCCGGACGCCAGATCCACTGTGATCCAGTGCTTATCGGTTTCCCCCGTCCGCAGCAACTCCCACACAATGCTCATTCCGGCAGTTGTAACTGCCCGGTTGACCAAGCAGTCCTGCGAACGAATGGCTTCCGCAACCGAGCAGGATTTTTTGGTGTCATCTTCGAGCGTTTCGATTTCAGGGTAAGCGTCCATCACGTTGGGGTAGATGCCCCTCTTGTCTACATGCGCAGCGCCGAACACAACCTGTCCATGGCGGGCCTCGTTGCCGAGGTCAAGCCACATGCAGTGTCGGGATAGCAGCGCGCTGCTGGCGATTGCGCGACGGGCCGAAGAAAGGTCAACAGCGGAAATGATCAAGTCGGCGGCGCGCATCGCCTCTATCGTCTCTTGGCTTGGAAATCGGAAGGGCAGGGCCTCCCAGGACGTACCCAGCATGAGATTGTAACGATTCACCAAACTGATTGCTTTGAATTGGCCCAAGTCACACGGCCAGAAACGCTGACGTACGAGGTTCGGCTCGCGCACGATGGCATCGTCAATGACCGTGACCTCCAGACCCTCTGGATGGCCGAGGGAGCGAAGCGCATGGTGGAAGCTGGCCAGCGCATCAACCACCTCACTGCCATTGCCACCGGCCCCGATAACCACAATGCGTGGTGCGCGTTCAACCCACGAGGCTGGCGTCTTGTAGATCGGCGATTGGTGAGCTGTGATCGGATGAACGCTCATCGCGCACCCCCTTTGATAGCTTGCGCTAGCGTTAGCGGGCCACTGTATGACCCTGCTGAAACCAGTTTCGAGGCTGGGAACCGCTTCGATCCTTTCTCGCTCAGTGCTCGATAGAACTCCTTCAAGGCCTCAAACGAGCGGCAACCCGCCACCGGCTCAACCGTGCCGCTGTGGGTGTTGTCGCTCTCCAGCACGAAGTTCTCCCAGGCCGGGATGTTCTCACGTCGAACATCGCGGGGAACATTGCCGCTGCCAGTACAGAAGGTTCCGCCTTGGTACACGTTCCCCAACGGGGCATAGAAGAGTTCTGTCTCTGGCGTCGGGCGCTGATTGCCCTTGAACGCAAAGCAACGGAAGGATTGGTTGGCCGCAGCGATGAAGATCAAGCCCGGCAGCGGGGCGCGTATGCGCTCGCCAAGGATCGGAATATCGTGCACACCAGGGCGGCGGTACCATGCCAAGACGGTGCGTGAGCTGAACAAATAACTCTCAGGGAGAAATTCTGCTCCGGCATCCTCATTCAACAGCAGAGCAGCCAGTTCGGATTTGTCGTAGGGACTGAATGCCCTCCCAGCGCCCAGCGTGAAGCCAGCCTTACCATCTTCCAGCGCGATGACGCTGTGACTGGTGACGGTGACCACGCCGGTCTGGCTGTGGTGATGTATCAGCATGGCCTTGCTCGAAACTTTTTCACTCAGCATTACCGCATTCCTCTAAAGCGTCGGCGATTCGCTGCAACAGACCTAGCGTCAGCGATAGCGCATCTAGAACTGGCAGGGTGACGGTGCGCAGTTGATCAGGACTCAGCGGTAACCCAATTGCAGGGAAGCCAGAGCCGCTGACAATGCCGTCAAAACCGTCATAGCTACTCTGCTCTAGATTTGGAAAATCCCTAGTCAGGCACACCAGAATGCTCTCGAAAAGAGAAACCCCATCACCGGCTGTGCCTGGGAAATCATGGGGGTTGAACTCTTTGAGCGATCCACTGGCCTCATGCTCCAGGCAGTGCTGCAAGGCTTCCGCCAGCACTTGAACCAACGGGGCGTGTGCATCATCACGCTCACAGATTTGCCGCGCCTGATCGGACAGCTCCTCGATCTCGCACCGATCTCCCTGGCCAAGGGTGGCTCCAGCTATCTGTTTTAGTTCATCCATCTCATAGATGGCGTCAAGCAAGCTGTTTACAGAATCCTCGTCTTGGCCGTGGCAGTAGAGATATTCGGCGATGTAATCATCATGCTCGACCGAATCGTCCAGCAGGAAGGCGCACAGTTCCTCTCTAGAGTGCGTGGCCAAGCGCGGAGACAGCTCCTCGAAAGCTTCCGAAAGCCCGTGGTTGTGGTAGCTATGCGGCCCCAGGAAGGTCATTGGCGTATGGAACGGCAGCAGATGGCGTGTCATCGCGTCGAGTGTCTTGAAAAGAAGCACCCGCAGTTCCAGGCTCGCTGGCGCTTGAACTGTGAAAGTAGCGAAGCAGCTCGACTCCAGGATGAAATGACCGTCCTGGATTCCGAAGGCGTAGGCGTCCTCGACGGATGTGGGCAGCTTGACCCGGCCAATCAACGAGCGCTCCAGCTCCGCCATTATCCTGCCTGCCCCATCAGGGCCTGCCTCGATGTGGGGGGCGAGCGCATCAAGTCCGACCAGCCCAGCCTCTACAGCGGCTATTGCATAGGATGCCGTCTCAACTGGATCGACGTATGGGGTATTCAGCCGATTCAGCAGGCTGGTGCGCTGTGGAAAAAGGCCTTCATCACTGATGGCAAAGGACGCACCAAGGCGCTGTACCACTTCGCCCGTAAGGCGATGCAGCCCGTAGCTATTTGGGTACTGCCGAAGCCATTCGATTGAGCTTTCAGCTACCAGGCCAGCTTCCAAGGCCTCCCGGCACAGCATGCTATGAGCTTGGTGGTCGACCACCCCTGCATAGTCCCGGCTGAACAGTTGGGCCTGTGCTTCACGCATCACAGGCCCAACATTCGGCAAGCTAAGAGGTGTCAGCGCGGCAGTTGGAAGTCGATAGTGCCGGGATTGGCGGGGGAGGAGAGCAACTTCCATAGCCTTTGTCTCTGCTGGTGGTCTAAACAATCAGGTTCGGTACCGGATGGGAGGTGGCGATCCAGTTCGCCACGCTCCCACGCTTTCAGGACTTCAAGCGGGTCAACCTTTTGCGCCGAATCCGCCGTCTCGGAACTCGTAGACATAGCTGTCATTCTCCACAATGGGGTCGATAATTTTCGCTCCGTTGAGCTTTGGGAACTGACGGGCATAGTGTTTCAGCACGTCAGTCACGGACATTTCGGGCTGCGGGTCGGGGAGGTCGCGACCGGCGTAGCGAAAAACGCGGGCAAGAGAGATTTCAACAAGTGCCATGAGTGCAATTCCTAGAAAGAGGCCGCGAGGTTCAGATTGGGTTCATCCGAGCGGCTGTCCACGCCAGAACCGCCACCTACCTGCGCAGCGTCGCCATCCTCGGCATCGGCATCGGCATCGGCATCGGCATCGAGGTCAGACGTTGCAGCCTGCTCAGTAGCTGGCGTGGCGGCTTTCGCCTGCACAGTCGCACCAATCGAGCGGATTTCATCCAGCAGGCTCACCCCCTCATTCAGCGCCTGGACGTGCTGTGTCAGGCGCTTCATCAGCGCTTCCTCGATCTCAACAGCACTCCCTACCAGGATCAGCGGGCGGCACATGGCGGCGCGAAGCTGCACTTCGTGCTCGGATGCCTTCTCAGGTGTAGGGCCGAGGTCAGCGGTAATCATCACTTTCAGCGCGTCGGCGGAGGCGGTTTCGATTGCCACATTGACGCGGTGTTGAGTGCCCGCCAGTGCAGCAGCCATTACGGAAAAAAACGTGGATTGCATGATGATGTTCCCTGTCAGGCTTGGGTCGATTCGGATTGCTGGGGAGCGGGGTTCTTCCCGCCCTGTGCCGATAGTTGTAACGCAGGCGGCAAATAACCCAACCAGCTGAACTCTTTGAAAGCCAAGATGGCGTCGATAAGAGCGCTTGCCTTGCCGGTGGTCAGCCCTTCAAAAGCCTTTTCGCCCTTCGCCTCGTTGTAGGCGGCGGCAAAGCCTGAACGCTTGCAATCTTCGATGATGCCCGCCTTAACCTGGGCCTTGAGGTAGCTCTCGTTCATCACGAACCCTTTGGCCGGATCGACGTTCGCGTACTCCATGAACTTGAGCGACTGAGCACCCGACACGGATTTCTCGAATGCGTCAGCGCTATCCGTGCGGAATAGCGAGGCAGCAGCCATGCTGCCCATGAACGTGAGGAGCTTTTCCTCCCCGAGTTGCGCAAGCCGAATCTCGGCATCGGCGCGAGCCGTGGTCATCAGGGCGCTTGTGACACCCATGGCCTTTTCCATCTGTGCCCGCAGCTCGCTCTTGAGGTCGCTGCGCATCTCGAAATACATGCTGACGATGGCCACAGCCAACGCTAGCGAGCGGTCATTGAGCACGACTTGCTTGCTCATGCGGGCGTAAAGGTCGAAGGCTTCACGGCGTAGCGACTTCTTCACCTGGGTGGGCTTTGCGCTTGCGGCCTTCGGCTTGGCCGGGGCTGCTCCAACAGCGCCCCCGGCAACGGTGGCTGGTGCTGTGTTCGTTACGGTGGCCAGGGCTGTTTTGTAGGCGGCGGTTTTCTCCTTGTGGCAAGGCTTGTTGAAGCACATACCGCCGATCACGTCGCCTTCGCGCCCCCTCGACACCATGACCACTGCGCCGAAGCTTGCACAGGTAGCGCACGCCGCTGCCTGTTGCTCTCCCACACCATCCTCGCCCCGTGCGACGAGCTTCACGTATGAGTCCTTCGCGAGATTCAGCTCGCTATGAACCACCGCGTGCTCCTCCTGCGCCTCGATCAACCGAACAGAAATTAGCTGCTCGGTTTTCCGGTTCCAGCAGACAGAGTTCTGGCAGCGAGACGCCCCAAGGCTTGCCTCGAACAAATCGGCATTCGCACCCGAGTTGTGGATGCAGCTCCGGCATTCCGTGGTGTCAAAACGTGCAGTCGAGACGTCCCGAGTCAACTCCAGCAGGCGCGCCCTGGTCTGCTCGACGGAATAGTTCTTCTCGATGATCTTCGACAGAATGCCCGCCTGATCGGGGGCGGGGAGACGACACAGCAATTCAGCGTGGCCAATCTTGATCTGCTCCTCCAGCAGGGCATCGGCCACCGCATCACAGGCATGGGCGAGCAGCAGGCGGCTGTCGAGCTTGGTTCTAGACCAATCCAAGGCCTTCATCACCGCCAAGTGGTCGTTGGCCATGTCCTCCAGCAAAATTACGGCATGCTGGGCTTCTTCGATTGGCGTCAGGTCAGCCCGCACCTGGTTCTCCAGCGCAGCGATCAACCGCGCCTCCTGATCGCTCATAGCGCGGATCAGGGCGGGAACCTCGATCAAGCCCGCATCGTGGGCCGCTGTCCAGCGCCGGTTGCCTGCGACCACCTCATGGTCGTAGTTCGGGTCATCGCTTACTGGCCTGACCAGAATCGGCTGGATGATGCCCTTGGCACTGATCGAACGCACCAGTTGCTCATAAGCGGACTTCTTCCGGCCTTTACGCGGGTCGATTTGCGGGTTGCGGCGGATACGGTCTAGGGGGAGGACTTGGGCTACTTGCTGATTCACTTGGCTAAACTCCGTGTTTGCTATGAATTCAGCTTCCCCCACTTTCTGGAAAACCCAAGTAGTAGCGGCCCATTAAATCCGACGAAAACGTTGCGTGAAAACAGCAAAATAAGCGCACGCTCCGAGCGAAAATTGGCCCCACATTCAGAGACAGGTGGACGCTCAAGCCAATGAAATTTTTCTCTGCCGTTTTGCTGATACTGGCTGCACCGGCGTCAGCGCTGGCTCAATCTTCGCTCCCACCCTATGTGGCCGCAGCAATAGCCGAATTCCACGCGAAAATCTTCATGTTCGTTGGGTGCTCGCTCGCTGGCGCATTGTTCGGAGCATTGCTGGCGCGAAGGATCGATAAGAAACGCAGGGCAATGCGGGATTTGACCTTTTCTGTATCGACGTTGGCTGGCTCCGTGGTTGGGTTGCTTTCGTTTCTCGGAAAACTGTAGGAGACGTATGTGGGACTGGACGATAGGGAGTACATGCAGGAGCGAGCGAGGCAACGCGCCCGCGAAGGGAATCAGACAGACCGCTCAGAGAACGATCCGGTAAAGGATGCCTACTACAACCCAAAAGATTTCCGTCGCGAGCGGCTTCGCATCAAAGTTCCGAACTGGGGAGGGGAAAGAGAGGGGGGCGAATCCAGTAGCCCAGGCGTTGGAACTTTGTACTCGGTCTTCCTGGTAGGGATCGTGGTGGGATTCTTTATCACCTGCCTGCTGGGCTTGCTTCGATTCGAGCTTTTCGCCTGGGGACTCCAGATGATGCAGCCGCTAGCGATGTTGTTCTTGGAAATCTAGCCAATGCCCATCGACCATTACGTTTAGATAAAAGCCCAGGTCATCGCTGGGCTTTTAGGTTTCATAGAAACAGAGAATCACTGACCAACAAATACCGCTTCAACTGCCGCCAAGGCCTGGCGCGCCCCCTCAAGCTCTGGCTGTATCAGCTTTAAGCCCCCCAGATCGTTGCTCATCACCGACACGCAATCCTGAAGCGCTTTTTTTGCCTCAGTGAGAGCAGCCAACAGAGCAGAATCTTTGGCCTCCGCATTAGCCGATGCCCCGTCTACTACGCTGAGGCGTTTGCTGAGAACGAAGTAGATGTGCGGGAAAACCAACTCCTGGACAACACCAGCATTCTTCGCTGCTTTTGCTGACGCTTCTTCGACGATAGAGATCAGCTCTGCCTTTTGGATCGGGTTGAATAGTTGCATGTGGTGGCTCCCAGTGACGAATGCCCCCAGCATGCCGAACATTCCGCAAAACCCAAGCCGTCAAGCACGCACTCTGCCGAAGGTCGCGCAAGCGGCTTACCCCTTGACGCCTGCATGGCAAGTTGCACGCATGGTCGACACAGCGGGGTACCACCAGCGGATCAACCCGGTAATGCTCGTAGCAACGAAACAACCATTCAGCAGCAACAATCCCCAGGCCTGCGCGAGAACGGCGTAGCAGCAGAGGCTCAAGCTCGACACGAGGAATAGCCACCATCCCCACGGAGAAACACGGGTATTGGTGGAGATCATCAGCGCGCCGAGGACGCCACAGAGGCTTCCGATCCACTCGAAATACAGGGTCATAGGTCAGTCCTTCACATGTTCCAGGGAGATTTCTTCGGCTCGAATTTCATTGATGATCCGATGAGCATTGAGCCGACACTGGACGGGATACGCCAGAGGATCGTGGCCTCGGCGTTCAAAAGCTACGATGAGCTGGGCCTTCCAGGCGATACCAGATGACTTCGGGTCGGGAGCTAAGCCGCGGCCAGCAGCAATGCGAGCTTGCCGGTAGCACCGACTCCAATCAGCCCTGGTCGCGCTGTACCGGCCAAGACTGGGTTTACGAGGGAAACACATAGGCACCCCTCAGATAAGCGCAAATTTGCGGAGGGAGTCACCGAGCGTCCCTGTCCATACAGCCCCCGACTTCGAGCTTTCCCCGTGATAGACGTTGAAGTGCTCGCCCTTCTTGATCGAATTCGGAACACAGGCACGCCGCACCACAGGATGCCCGTCGATATCGAAATCCTGAAAACCGTGATGGGAGTTCACCAAGCGAGCGGTGAAGGTCAGTGGCTCTTTGGAGTTTTTCTGGCTCATGCAAATGACTCGATTGAACTGGATAGCCTTCAGGGTGAATGCGTCCCCAGAAAACCCAACTCCAATAACCGGGCCGTATTTGTCCAACAGGCTGTTGGACGACCTCCATTTCAGGCACAAAACCAGCGTGAAAACGCGCCCGGCCTAGTTCCCAGCCCGATAGCATCAGGCCAAGCCAAAGTGGCTTGCTAACCAATCACAGGGAATATTTTTCATGCAGAACGAACAACTTGAATACGCGGGTTTCTGGGCGAGAACAGGGGCGTGCATTGTTGACGGCATCCTTTTCACCCTGGTTTCCCTGCCGCTCCTGATGATGATCTATGGCACGGGCTATTTCAGCAGCGACAAGCTGATCCAAGGGCCAGCGGATTTAGCAATCAACTTTGTCCTGCCAGCGATCCTGACGGTAGTTCTGTGGCGTCGTCTCCAGGCCACGCCGGGGAAGATGGCGCTGAAATTGCGGGTTCTCGACGCTGAAAGCGGCAACACCGCAAGCGTTCGACAGTGCATCGGCCGGTACCTCGGCTATGTAGTGTCGACCCTACCGCTGGGGCTTGGCTTCTTCTGGGCGGCATTCGATCGCCGTAAGCAGGGGTGGCACGACAAGCTCGCCGGAACAGTGGTGGTACGCGAGCTCAGAACACAGCCGGTGAAATTCCGGAGCTGATCACCCTGCTCAGTTGAGCCGGACGTGGCGTTCTGGCTCATCCACCAGCCGTCCGTGGTTGGGAGTTTTTCAACCCATGGGATGCTGGCCACATCAACTGATCAAGGTGAAGCGTAATGAGCAAGCAAACCACCGAAGCCCAACCGGAGCTGGAAGTCGTAGCCACCCTCGAAGTGATGAGCTACGACGAAGAAACGACCTACATCGAAACCCGCAGCGATCGGATCAACTTCGACAATGCAGTCAACGATGACGCCCTGGTGTTCAAATCCGACGCCGAGCGCGTAATTTCTGGCCTGAGCTACAAAGCCGAGCTGTACGACGAGGTATGGAGCAAAGCCAAGGCGTTGGGATTCATGAATGTGACTATGGCGTTGGAGGAGGTGGAGAAGCTGCGCACCAACCCTGCGATTGCCGGGCTGCTCGAGGCCCTGGGGAAAATCGCAACTGGCTCCACAGGCATCATGGATCGCGACTCCGAGCTTGCCCAAATAGCAACAGACGCCCTCGCCGAGTACAACGAGGGCCTGCCTCCTAAGGGCGGTGCGTAATGTGTACCACACGCCATGTCACCGACCACGCAACAGCAAATCAAGGAAAGCCTCGCATGAAATTGAAGTACATCACTCGAACCGTAGCGGTGGGATTGTTCGGACTTATAGCGCTTGTAGGCACTCAGTTTGTCATGACGTCCAAGGACGTAGCGCTGGCGCGTGAGTCTGCAATCTCGGCCTGGGCTAAATCGAATCCAGACGCGGCTGACGCAGTGGTTCGTTACCGGGAGTGCTTGCGCGGTCCGTCCGAGATCCCGCCCAATCAAGCCCCTGTGCGCCTGCTGACCATCTCCGAGTGCGCCGAAAAAATTGGCACTCCTTCACTGGCAACCGCTATTCAGGTGGCTGACGAAACGGTTGAGGTTCCGGCCCCCCTGCGCTGGCTCTGACCCGCCTGAGCCCCATCAAAAGTAATTCCGACGCTCCAGTGTCCTGAAAACGAAATTTCTACTCCTCATCCCGCGATAGCCTCCTGATCGAATACACCAGGAGGATTCGCTCTCATGAAAATCCGCAGTCTCTGCGCCCTCGGCAAAATGAGGGCGTACTCCGCTGACCGACAAATGGTCACTCTCTCGCCCAAGGCATTCAGCATCCCCGCCGGCGTAGATCCGCTTGAGCACGAGCCTGAAGCGATCCACGACTTCATCCAGAGAAACCGCTGGCTCCATGCAAACTGCATCGTCGGCCTGCACAACAGCCACAACCAGCTACTGGAACCGGGCGAGGTCGTCATGAGCGGTACCCGCTCATCCCTGATGCGCTGCCTGCTGCGCTGGGAGGCGCTGCGTATCCTCCCTGTATGGGTCGATGGCTTCGACAGCCTTTCTGATGATGAGCGCGCTACACGCGCCAAGCAGCTCGAATGCCTTGACCAGGCCCGCCACCAGCTCCTTTCCGTCGATAGCTGGTATCAGACTGACCAGGAACATTACGAGATAGCGCGTGCAGTCATGCGTACTGGTCACTGGGCGCTGGAAAACCTCCCCCCACTTGATGGGCTGGAGTGGCCAACCGGAGAGATCTTCGACCTGAAAAACCCCAGTCTTTCTGCTGAGGCCGTTGAGACCGGATACCTCGAAGGGATATTTTCCATGATCGAGCGAAAGGGACGGTTCCATGGGGAGGGCGGGAGCATTCCAGCAGACGAATTGTTCGGTATTGCGCTCATGAGCCCCAAGTCTGGATACGAGTTGCTGGTGAAGCTGCATATACAGATCGAAGCAAACCGGGCTGAAGCAGCCTATGCCCGCCGGCAGCGGGCGATTGCCTGACCCGAATCAGGAGAGAAAAGATCATGCTCAACCGTCGATATCCCGTACTGATCTCTGGGAAACGTTACTCGCCGGAGTTCCAGACCGATCTGCAGTACGCAAAAAACTGGAAAATCGTTTTGGAGAAGGCCTACGGCACTCATGCAATTTGCCAGTGCCCAAGCCCCGGTTCCCGAAAACTCTCGATCAAGCGACGTGAAGATAGCGATGGTTTTCACCTGGCGCGGTTCGCCGGTACAGGTCATGAACACTCAAACGATTGTCGGTACTACGCGCCGGCCCCGGAGCGTTCCGGTATGCAAGGGTATGCCGTTGGCGTAGTCGAGGAGGGCGAAGATGGCAGCATTCGCGTGCGCCTGGCTCGAGGCATTCGAGTCCAGGCTCCTCGATCCGAGGAAAGCGAAAGCACCTCGGTGACAAGATCGCCTGGAAAGAGCAAGCCGGCTATGACGTTGCTTGGGCTTCTGCACCTGCTTTGGTCTGAGTCCCGACTCTCTACCTGGTATCCAGCAATGGAGGGCAAGCGCAATAGCGGCATTGTGAACTACGCGCTTCTACAGGCTGCGGAACGTGTCGCCGCAAGCCGAATGAAGTTGAGCGAAGTGCTGCTGCTGGCTGCTCAAAAGGACAGCAAGGGAGCGGTTCGCAATCAGGCGATCGTCAAGTCTGCAATCACGCGGGATCTGCGACTCGTCGCGATATCGCCGCTGGCACGCTACAACCCTGAGCGCCATTCTGGAGACATCAGCAGATTGCCTCTGGCCGGGCCCTTCGGGATGCCCATGCTGAATTTGCCCCCGGCAGTCTGGGTAACCGCCGCCCGCAGATTCGAGAGAGAACTTTCCGCCTGGAAGCGCGGAAGTCGAGTTATCGCCATAGCTCAGGTTACGCCGCGGAAGGGCGAGTCGTTTTCGCAAGCAGATGTCGTTGAGCTGGCCCTGATGCAGGTCAGTGAGCGTTGGATTCCTGTCGACTCAGATTACGAAGGGGTGATTGAGGCCAAGCTCCACGCCGCTGGCCGCAGCTTCGATAAACCTCTTCGCTACGACGCTGATGAAAGTGAGGTTTTCCCTGACTTCTGGCTTTTGGACACGGGCAAGGACTACCCCCTGGAAGTGTTCGGCATGAGCACACCTGCCTACCTGGAACGGAAGGCCGTCAAAACGGCTTGGTACAATCGGGAGTACGGCGGGGCAGGGTGGTGGTCGTGGAATGCCGCGGCTGACCCGAAAGGAAAAAATATCCCTCCTTTCCCTGCCAAGTCCTGATCACAACGCATCGCTGAACAGGGATGTACTTGGGTTTCCGAGGCCTCGTGAGATGCTGAGGCCATCGCCAGATTGAACGAGGAAATCAGCCATGAGCAACGTTGAGAAGAAGGAACGCATACCATCCTGCATCGGACAGAAGCCGCTAGTGGGGAGCTACTATGCCTCCGAGTGCACTCTCTGCGGGTGGGTCGGTAGTTCGGAAGCACTTACCGACGATTGCCAATGTACTCAGGAGGTGGGCGACCGCTACTGCCTGGGCGATACCGATGAAATTGGCACCGATCGCTTGCTCGAAATCGTCCAGGCCATGGCCCGGCGCCATGTTGAGTCGCAACAGGCTCACCAACGGCTCATTGAGCACACCAACGAAACCGAGAAGTACCTGGACAACGCGGCCGAGCTGCTGGGCGAAATCGTCCAGAGCGGCCAAGCCTACCGCGAGTGCACCGACAAGGGCAGTGCGACGGGCCTGCGGGTTGCTGCCGTGCTCGGCTACGTCGCTCAATTTCAGCCTGAGGCGCATCAGCCGTGACAGCTGAGGGAAAGGGCATGTCCTGGGCAGATCGAGCAGCACCGATTGTTGGGGAGGTAATTCGCCGCATAGGGCGAAGCGACCAGCAGGCCCTCCGAAAGGCGCTGGCCGAGGCATACCCGTGGGGAGAACGAAAAAACACTCCCTACAAGGCGTGGCTCGCCGAGGTGCGCCGGCAGCTAGGCCACCCGCTCAACACGCCGAAAACAGATCCAGCGAACCAACAAACAGACATGTTTGGCCAACGCAGCCAGTAGGCTGACCCATCAAAGGCGCTCCTCGAGCATCATCCTGGATGGGTTGAAAGTGACCGCCACATCTCTACCGCCAGGCGACCGCCAGCCGGGCCACCCAAACGGTAAGCTTGCATCCTCCGGCGTTTCCCGCATACTAACCGGGAAACGCCGGACAGGAGAACCATCATGCTTGCTGAAGTCCTACGCGACCACGGGTATTCAGCTTACCGTGCTCGCTTACAAATACTGCTGGAGATCCCAGAGTCTGCCAGCGACTTCGAGATTCACACCAGAATCAGCCATGGCTTTTCCGCAGCGCGGTTAATGAGGCTCACTGAAGAGGGGGTGGTTACCCCGCTGGAGCGAGACCAGATTATCCCGCTGCGCACCCTGAAAAACCGGATCGAGCGCGATCAGCCCCTCACTGTCGAGGAAAGCGACCGGCTCTTCCGATCGGCGCACATCACCGCGATGGCTGAGGCTATTTTTGGGGACGCCGACAAGGCCAAGCGATGGCTCTCCAAGCCCAAGGAACGATTCTCTGGGTTGACGCCCATGCAACTGCTCACAACTCAGCAAGGCACAAGCCAGGTTGAAGAGATGCTGCTGCAAATCGCCGAAGGCTTCGCTCTGTGATTCTGTGGCGGATCAGCTCATATGCTGACTTGAGCGGGACAGGCGGCTTGCGGGTGAGCGGCCGTTGGCACCAGGCCGGCAGACCGGTCGTCTACACCGCGACCAGCCCGCCGGGAGCAATGCTCGAGGTGCTTGTTCATCTGGAAATTGATCCAGAGGATTTTCCGGCGACGATGCAGCTTCTCCGTATCGAAGTGCCTGACTCTGTATCACAAGCCCAGATGCCCACTTTGCCGGCTGGTTGGTCGGCAGAGACCGAGCTCACCAGAGGCATTGGTAACCAGTTCCTTGATGAGTGCAACGCACTGCTACTGCCAGTGCCCAGCGCTATCATACCGAGCACGGTGAACTACCTGTTCAACCCTCGGCACCCAGAAGCACAGAGCGCGACTATTCAGGTTGAGCTTTTCACCCCTGATTCGAGGTTGTTCTAGCAAGCGCCCTGAACAGCAAAAAGCCCAGCAGAAGTGCTGGGCTTTTTGCTGTCTTGCCGCGATGAGAAAGTCACCGTTTTGACGATGCAGCCCTTGATTTCGAGGCCCGCGGCCTGCCTCGTCCGGGGTATGCAGACTTCTTCCCTTCCAGGAAGAGCTGGCTCAGGACACACCCACAGTCCGCTGCCGCAAAACCAAAACTCATCTGTCCGCAAAACTCGCAGGTCGCAGCCAGTTGCTTGCGGGTGCTCGCGCGGCAGGGCATTTGTGGGGATGTCTCGTCTTCTCGCATGCTTGGGATTCTTGAAGTCTCCGGTAAAACCGATTTCGAACAAGTCAAAGGAGACAGCTATGCCAGACACCAACGATCCCCAGCAAGACGAGTCGCGATTGATCGACCGCATGATGACCGACCTGCTTTCCGCGATGGATCAAGACAACTCAGACATGCGCTCGACGCTGATTCAGAACGGTGACGACATCCGGGCCCTGGCCGAAATCTGCCGGCAGACCGGCGTTTTCGAGCATAGCCACGCAAAGTTCGCCGAATTCAAGCAGCACCTGGAGGATTCAACACCTCCTGAAGAACGGCTCGTCAAATCGTGGACGTGGCTGCTTGACCGGATTGTCCATTCGCCGACCACTCTGCACATGCGGGGAGCCGTTCGCCTATGCGTGCCACTGGTTGCGCTCTACCTACCCCCTGAATGACTTCAGGTCGAAACTCGCATAGCTAGGGAAATGTGGCGATTATTCGCGCCATTTTGAAGCGACTCGGGGAGGTTTGGGTTATTTCGAGATCGCGATACAACGACTTCGAGCTGCGCTTTCAGTCGGTAAAAGCGTCTGAAATAACAACCCGCCAAGGAATACGGCAGGTACGATCTCCAACAAATCCAAGGAGAAATTTTCCGCCATGACTCATTCAGTGGTCAACATCGACCACCTCAAACAGCAGGTACTCCCTGAGTTGTTTGCTTTCCCGGCTCGCCTCGGCGAGTACGGGGGCGTAGCGGATAGCTCTGCCAAAATCGATCAACTATCAGATCTCATGGAGAGCGGGTCGGCGGCAGCGCTTGCGGCGAAAATCGCAGAAATCCTCTCGAAAATGGCCGACGCCTCGCCGGAGCAGATTACCCGGAAGCCGACCTGGTTCGAGAAGGTTCTGGGCGGAGCCGTGGAAAAGCAGGTTCGCTATCAAGTCGCCCGGTCAACACTGGAACAGCTACTGGCCGAAGCTGAAGGGCATGCCCAAGGTGTACGCGATACGGTCAGTGCCATCAGCAGAATGATCGTTGCCCACGCCGAAGAGGCGGAAGCACTGAAAGTGTTCATCCAGGCCGGGCGCGAATTCCTCGAAGAGAACCCTCTCATCGGGACGGTAGCGGAGGGGGAGATCGAGTTTGATCGGCCGCGAGAGCGGCTGGCGCGAAAGCTCGCCAACTTGGCAACACTTCTGGCTTCACACGAACTGAGCGTTAGCCAGATGAAGCTGAGCCGCGCTCAAGCCCTCGACATGCTCGATCGCTTCCGAGAGACAGTCACCGTACTGGTTCCAGTATGGCGGCAACACACCCTTACCCTGATCACTACCAAACACATGAGCCCGGCGATGGTCGAGGCTGCCAGCAAGGCGCATCAGGCGCTGATGGCCAGCCTGTCTGAAAGCCTGAATGGCGTGAAGCACTGAGGAGCAAAACATGCAGCAGGAAATTACCGTGACAGATCTCGCCACTACCAACACCGAGCTTACTCCAGCTGGGCTTCAGGCTCTTGGTCTCCAGGAACAGGACATCCCCCAGATCAAGGCTGTAGCGGCACTGATCCAGGCAGAAAACCCGCTCTCGGTTTCTCAGTTCGGCAGGGAAGTGGCAGAACACACGTCCTCCTACGCCGACAGCTTGCTCGACCAGGTTCGTAACAGCGACCTGGACGATGCCGGCGCAAAGCTGAGCGAGGTGGTTGCCGTCGCGCAGTCGCTCAATGTCAGCGCGCTTTCCAATCGCCGTTCGCGCATCCCTGTCATCGGCCCGCTGATCGACAAAGTAACCCTGCGCGGCAAGTCCGTCATGGGTCAGTTCGACACCACGCGAGAGCAAATTGAAAAGCTCGTTGCTGAAGTCGACCAAACACAAGCGGGCATTTCTGCTCGGAATACCGGCCTCGAGTCCATGTTCGTTGCGGTACGCGAGGAGCATCGCCTGCTTGGCATCCACATTGCCGCCGGTAAGCAGCGCCTTGCGGAGCTACAGATGCAGGTTTCTCAGCTTCGGGCGAACATCGGGAACGACCCGGCCCGCTTGCAGCAAGTTGCGGATCTGGATGCACTGATCTCCAACCTCGACAAGCGTATTGGCGACCTCACGGCGCTCCAGCAGTCTGCGATGCAGAGCCTCCCGACGATTCGGATGATTCAAGCGAATAACCAGATGCTGGTGGACAAGTTCCACACCATCCGGGAAATCACTGTGCCGGCCTGGAAGCGCCAATTCATGCTGGCTTTGACGCTGAACGAGCAGCGGAACGCCGTCCAGCTGGCCACCAAAATCGACGACACCACCAACGATCTCCTCAAACGCAACGCCGAGCTGCTGCACCGCAACTCCGTAGAGACGGCCAAAGCTAACCAGCGGTTGGTAATCGACGTGGACACCTTGCAGAAGGTCCAGGCCACGCTGATCCAGACCGTCGAAGACGTAATCAAAATCCAGCGTGAGGGCGTAGCTCAACGCAAGGCCGCAGAGAAAGAGATCCAGGGCATGCGTCTCGATCTCCAGAAGCGCCTGGGCAGGGCTGATGAAGTGAAGGAGCTTCACTGATGACCGAACCAGTCCAACTTTTCCGGTTGCGGGTCGACGGCCTCGTTGCGAAGGAAAACATTCCCTTAGCGCAGCTATCGAGTCTCTTGAATGACTATGGCGTCGTGGAGGACAGTACCTTGAATAGGCTGATGGCTGGCCAGACCGAGCGCGTTCTCGGTCAAGAGCTGGAACTGTCCAGGCAGACTCCAGAGGTTGACCCGCAGTTGTACACGCTGCTTGTTGATGGAAAAGTCGCCGCGAAGGACGTTCCTGATGCAGAGCTCGACAAGCTCCTCGCTAATTACGGTGCTCGTAGAAAGGAAATATCTCGTGGTCTCGTTGCAGGCAAGACACAGCGTGTGCTCGGTCAGGATCTGAAGCTATTACGGCAGCCGGTTGGGCAGACGGTACATGTCACCGCCAAGCACGAACAAGCTTCAAACGAAGCGAAAGCAGAGCCGACAGCGCCGAAGACACATCGAGCCCAACCCGAACCAGCTTTGCCGGCAAAAGCGCCGACGCCTTTTGACGCGCCCCTCCAGGAACTGATCTCGCGGGCGAAGAAGCTACGCAAAGGCACGCTCATCTACGGTGGTACCGCCCTTGGTTTAGCGGTATTCGGGGGCGTATTTTACGCGCTGGGTATCGCCGCAGAGCCAACAACGGCTATTGACCAGATCCTGGTTCCTGATGCGATCGCCAAGGCCTTCCAAGCATCGGGCCACGAGGGCGGCGGTATTGGCGGGTTGATGGGGGTCGAATCAGCCATCGACTCGATCCTCAATAGCACAGCGCTCAAAATGATCAGTGCGGTTGCAATGATTGCGGGCATAGGCCTTGCGGTCATTACCGGACGCATTTTCAACATCGTTCCAGCTGTAATGATTGGCATGATGCCGCACGTCATGGGAGCGTTTCTGGGGATACTCGATCCGGGTACGACGAGCACCGCAAGTAAGCCCAGCGAGTTTTATTCCGCGGTTGAGTCGAAGAACCTACCGACGCTTCAGCGCCTGCTCAGCTCCAGAGAGGATCTGGACGAGGTGGCCAGGGCGTATGTGCTGGCCCAAGCATCTGTTGCCGGCGGCAGCTCTTCAAAATGGGTCGTGCTGACAGCGAAAAACCTGCGAGAGGGAAAAATCAAGGGCGATTTTTCCGTGCCGGCCGGCATTGCCTACGCCATCGAGGCAACTGCGCTTGGCCCAGAAAGCCCGTCTCTTTCTGATCGAGCCGAACAGCATCGCCAGAGTGCCTTGGCCGAGGCAAGCGACTGGAAGCGCAACAGCTTCTGGGCACTTCTCCTGGCAGGGTTGTTTGGGGTCATTGCCACGGGCCATGAATCGATCGCGCAAATTATCTTTCGCAGGGTTCGTCGCATTGGCGAGCTTCTTACCCCGCTGCGGTAGCTCCTGCGAGCAGCGCTCAAACCCAAGCCTTGCTTGGGTTTTTTTTCCCCTGAATAGCCTGGAACCACCCTTGTTTTAAGGAAAAGACCGTGAAATCGACCCTCATGATGTTTACGGCCATGCTGATGGCCACGTCTCACCTCGCTCTTGCCTCAGCCCCTACGACCTTCGAGCAGGCCAAGGTAGAACTACGTCAGAAGGTCTACTACGACCGCAACACCAGCGGAGCCGGCGATCTTTACTGTGGGTGCAGTTGGAAGTGGGTAGGGCGATCGGGAGGCCGGGTGGACTTCGCCTCGTGCGGGTACGAAGTGCGCGCCCAGGAAAATCGCGCCCAGCGCATCGAATGGGAGCACGTCTTGCCGGCATACGCCTTCGGCAGCCAGCGGCAGTGTTGGCAGAACGGGGGGCGCAAGAACTGCATCGACACCGATCCGGTATTTCGCAAAATGGAAGCGGACATGCACAACCTCGCGGTGAGTGTGGGCGAGGTCAATGCTGACCGGAGCAATTTTCGCTATGGCGTTTTACCCTCAACACCGATGCAATACGGGGCTTGCCCGACCAGAACAGATTTTCAGCAACGCGTGACAGAACCTCGCGACCAGGTGAAGGGCGCGGTTGCCCGAATCTACTTCTACATGCACGACCGTTACGGGCTATCGATGTCCAGAGCACAACAGCAGTTGCTGATGGCCTGGGATCGTCAATACCCGGTGAGCGCGTGGGAACAGGAGCGTGACCGGCGGATCGCCAGAGTAATGGGGCATAGCAACCCATTCGTAACAGGTGAAAGAACCTGGAATCTCGGTATGCGGGGGAATGGAGCGGGCACAATGGCACAGGCCATTCGGAGCGAACCAGTTGAACACCAGGTGTCCGGTGGATACTCCTCCAGCGTGCTTTCGCCGGTGATTGGCAACCGCAACAGCAATGTTTACCACCTGCCATTCGGCTGCCCGAGCTATGGAAAGGTCGGAATGCGCAACCGGGTAGAGTTTGCGAGCGCTGCGGACGCCGAAGCTGCGGGGTTCAAACGGGCCGGAAACTGCCGATAAGGGCCGTTCGGAGGGGATATGCGGTTTTGTAGCCGATCGCAGGGCCTCAGGGCCAGGTTAACCCTCCCTGAGCCTCCAGGGCGCTGTGCAGTCGTTACAGCCCGTGCTGACGGGAAGCGTGAGGTGAGGGAGCGCGTATTGCGTGCCTGGCCGGGTATCGTAAAGATCTCCCGGCCGGCCTCGATGATCAATCAACGGTCTGATGCTGTTTCGTTTTTGCAGTGTGCTGGGCCGGTACCGGACCAGAATGGCCTGGCGTAGTGGCCAAGGTGTGAGTAATCACCGAGCCGCTTTTGTTTGCCAGGTTCTTTGCCAGAGACTCGCGGACAACTTCCATCGTGAGTATTCGCGAGGTGGCAATCGCAGCTTTGAGGGGCTGGCCAGCTGCAACCAATACCTCAACCATGTCCAGGGCCGTATTCACGCCGGCTTCAATTCGTTTCTCAACGCCATCAATCATCATCTTCTCGATCTCCATTTCAGCAGCTAGCGGAATGCAAGCGGCCTCAGAGGAGCGTACGCGGTTCACGAGTGGCTTGAACAGCTCAGATGTGATGCCCGATCAAAAAAAAGAATATCATTTATCTCTAATAATCAATCACATACCTTGATTAACTTTTAAAAAAT